>NZ_KV808475.1:0-33340 GCF_001812305.1 Staphylococcus sp. HMSC056G08 | reverse complement strand
TTAGAAGTCAGAACATTTATGTCCCGACCCCTTTTTTATTATTGCATGGTTAATACTATTGAAATTATATATTTTTTTTGATGAAAAAAGAGAGAAATGTTATAGTAGTTATTGAGTGTTATTCACTCATATAATTTTTTTGCGCCTTAAGCGTTATCTGATATAGCCCGCAAACCTACATCAGATGACGCTTTTTAATTTGTAAGATCCCACCATTAAATAGGCAGTTTTTTGATACCATTTTTGATACCATTTTGTTTAAAAACAGAAAAAGTTTAGAAAATTTAAGTGCTTGAAATCGCATGAAATCAACGTTTTAAATTTCAAGAAATCCTAAAAAACTTCATTTTCAATCGAAATGGAAGGTTCTATCGGTTAATCCAATAGTGTTCATTGAATATAAGTATTAAAATACGCAGCACACATACTTAATTGTATGTGTGCTGCTTTTTAATGTCTGAAGTTAAGTGAAAAGATAAGTGTAATGAAACAATAAAGAGATTTACGAGATTTAAAGAGAATTATGTCAGGCATGTCAAACAAGTTCAGGGTTAATACGATTTTTGGTAATTTATTAAGCAAATTAGGACATGTTAAAGTCTACTAATACAATTTATATTGAAATTTAACGTGACGTAAAATTCTGAAATGTGGTATAAGTAAGTGATAAAATAAAGAAAACGTTTAGAGGGGAAACCTATGAAGAATAATCCAACTTTGTTAAAGATTCTAGCAGCAGTATTTATATTGTTAACAATTATCAGCCCGTTATTTGCGATTGGAAGTATAATTTGTAGTGTGAAAATCAAAAAATATAATGATGTCGTTGGAGATCGTTTTCTCACGATTTCTATAATTTGTGCAGTAATATTTATGGCGTTTCATTTTATCTACTATCTCACTTACTTATTTTAAAAGTATATTTTAAAAGCCAGAAAGTAAACAGTTACACTGTATCTTACTTTCTGGCTTTATTTTAGTTCATAAAAGTAAATGATTAAATGATAAAAAGTCGTTAGTTGTATCTTTTAGAGACAAATTCTGTATCGATGTCTTATTGTTGAATAAGTTATTTATACAAATGATTGACTGAGTAAAACTTTGAAGTGATTCATTTAAATTCTGTATAACACATTCAATATAGATTTCTTCAGTGCTTTCATCTATATTTACATTAAATGTTTGAATGTATTTGTATAGTAATTTAAGTGTTGGTTTCTGCTCAAACAACTCAGGTTTTTGAGATTTTAAATTAAATAGTGTATAGCCATCGTCACAAAGTGTGATAGTCTGCTTATCATCGCTAAAGATAGCATAAAGAATGATGTTATCCATCGTGCAATCTTTATAAGGAATTTCTACGCGTAGTGTATGTGAATTTATTTTCTTGAAATCTACTTGGTTAGATATCTAACGTTAAAGTGCAGTATTACTCCTAGAGGGATTGTTTTATTAAAAGTATTTTTTAAAGGTACTACAATTCATCTGAAAATTCGGTACAATGGTAATTAATCATTGTACTTCGTGAAAAGCGTGGAACTTGTTCGGTTTACATAAATAGAGAGATGGGAAATTAATAAGAAATATACGCTTTTTGACAGAGTCAATAAGAGTTTTAAGGGAGCGTCGGCCATCATGATTATAGCTATCATTATTTTAATTTTTGTTTCTTTCTTCTTTTCTGGCAGTGAAACGGCATTAACTGCTGCGAATAAAGTGAAATTACAGACTGAAAGCAGGAAAGGAGATCCAAAGGCAAAAAGGTTATTAGCACTTTTAAATAAACCTAGAGATTTTATCACAACGATTTTAATCGCAAATAACAGTGCGAATATCGTGTTGCCTACGCTAGTTACTATTCTTGCTGTACAACATGGTTGGAACGTGGGGATTGCATCTTTAGTGATTACAGTTGTGGTAATTATTGTTTCAGAAGTGATACCAAAATCTATCGCAGCAACTTATCCTGATGCGATTTCTAAATTAGTCTATCCGGTAATTCATTTATTTGTGGTAATCTTAACGCCGATTACTAAAATTTTAAATGGTTTAACTGGTTTGATTAACCGAATGCTTGCGAATGATAAATTCCAAAGTCAAACCATGTCTAAAGAAGAAGTGCGTACAATGGTAACCATTGCAGGGGCACAAGGGGCATTTAATGAGAATGAACGAGATCGTCTTCAAAGTGTTTTAACTTTCCAACAATTGCGTGTTAAAGATGTAGATACAACACCACGTGTCAATGTGACTGCATTCTCAAAAGATACATCATATGACGAAGTGTATGAAATTATTATGTCACATCCATATACACGTTATCCGGTCTACGATGAAGACATTGATAATATTGTGGGAGTCTTTCATTCAAAATACTTATTAATATGGAGTCGTCACTATGATAAAACATTAGAAGATTATATTTCTAAACCACTTTTTGTGAATGAGCACAATAAAGCTGAGTGGGTCATGCGTAAAATGATTGCGACACGTAAACACATCGCCATTGTATTAGATGAATATGGCGGTACGGATGCGATTATTACGATGGAAGACTTAATTGAGCAATTGCTTGGTTTAGATATTGAAGATGAAATGGATCAACATGAACAAAATAAAGTCGATGAACGTTTGAAAAATAGACAAAAGCCAAAAGCGAATCAATCATCTTTATAGGGAGTGTTCACATATGTGGTCAGATACAAAAATCACTGCACAACTTGGAATCAAGTATCCAATTATTCAAGCCGGAATGGCAGGCAATACAACACCTGAATTAGTCGCTAGTGTGAGTAATAGCGGAGGCTTAGGAACGATAGGCGCAGGGTATTTCAGTTCAGAAAAACTTGCGGAGGAAATAGATAAAGTTAAATTATTAACCACTCAACCTTTTGCGGTTAATTTATTTGTGCCGAGTAAAAAACATATCAAGCGTGCGCAAGTTGATTTAATGAATGCATGGTTAAATCCTTATCGTCGTGCATTGGATTTAGAACAACCCGTAGTGAATTTATCTGAAACACAACAACTTGAACAACAAATTGATATCTTGATTGAAAAACGTGTACCCATTGTTAGTTTTACATTCGGTATTCCAGATGTCCATTTAATTCGTAAAATGCACGAACATCATATGATAGTGATGGGTACCGCGACTTCTGTTGAAGAAGCAATTGTGAATGAAGAAGCGGATATTGATATTATTGTGACACAAGGTAGTGAGGCAGGCGGACATCGCGGATCATTTTTAAAACAAGAAGACGGAGAATATCCAATGATTGGCAGTATTTCACTTGTGCCGCAAGTAGCTGATGCAGTGTCTCTACCTGTAGTCGCAGCAGGTGGTATTATGGACGGCAGGGGTGTACTTGCTAGTCTGATTTTAGGTGCGTCAGGTGTACAGATGGGAACAGCCTTCTTAACATCACAAGAAAGCGGTGCAGATATTGCGTATAAGCAAGCAATTTTAAATAGCACAGAAACATCAACCGTATTAACAAATGCTTTCAGTGGCAAAATGGCACGAGGTATCCGTAATGATTTTGTAGATTACCTGTCTACATTTCGTGGAGAAGTGCCAGAATACCCAATTCAAAACCAATTGACTTCAGCAATCCGTAAAGCATCGACTGCCAATCATGATCACTCATTAATGTCATTATGGAGTGGTCAGACACCAAGACTTGCGACAAGCCGTAAAGCGAATGAAGTCGTTGAATCTATAGTGCAGCAAATTGAAGATATGCGTTTTCAATCATAGAGATGAAGAGTAATAAGTACTGCGTTGGTCATTGCGCAGTACTTATTTTTACTTCAATTCTAAGATGAAGTGAACAGGTTCTAGACATAAAATATGATAGAATGAGATTGGTGATTATGTATGATAGATATTGGACTGACAGGGTGGGGAGATCACGATTCTCTTTATACTGATCTAAGTCGTAAAACAGACAAATTAAAGACTTATGCGAGTCATTTTCCAGTGGTAGAATTAGATGCGTCGTATTATGCGATTCAACCCGAACGCAACATTAGAAAGTGGATAAAAGAAACACCCGATCGTTTTAAGTTTGTGGTGAAAATTCATCAAGCATTGACTTTGCATGCGGATTTTAAAGACTTTGCTGAGACACGAAATGAACTCTTTGAAGAGTTCAAGTTAATGATTCAACCATTAATTGAAGCGGATAAACTTGCGATGGTACTTGTTCAGTTTCCGCCATGGTTTGACTGCAAGACTCAAAATATTAATTACATACGTTATGTACGTGAACATTTAAAACATGTGCCGGTTTGTATAGAATTCAGAAATCAAACTTGGTTTGAAGGGGAGATGAAAGAACATACTTTAACCTTTTTAACAGAACAAGGCTTGATTCATGCGATTGTCGATGAACCGCAAGTCGGGGAAGGTTCAGCACCTTTCGTCAACCGCATTACAACGGATACAGCCTTTGTACGTTATCATGGACGTAACCGTCATGGTTGGACCAAGCAAGATATGACAGACGAAGCGTGGCGAGATGTCCGCTATTTATATGACTATACAACAGAAGAGTTAGAAGAACTTTCACAACATGTGCGTATTATTCAACAAAAAGCTAAAAAGATTTATGTAGTTTTCAATAACAACTCAGGCGGTCACGCAGCAAACAATGCGAAAGAACTTCAACGAATTCTTGGTATTGACTACGAAGGCTTAGCACCGCAGCAGCTTAAATTATTTTAGGAAGTGATGATATGGTGAGTATTCTCTTACTCATTTTAATAGGAGCCTTATCAGCAATTTTAGGCTCGCTTGTCGGAATTGGAGGCGGATTAATTATAGTTCCGACATTAGTCTATTTAGGTGTGGAACATGATTTACTCCATGGGATTACGCCTCAAATAGCGATTGGAACTTCCTCAATTATTTTAATTGTGACAGGTTTAGTGTCTACATTAGGGTATTTAAAATCTAAGCAAGTAGATACAAAAAATGGTTATATATTCTTATTCGGATTATTACCAGGCTCCTTATTCGGTTCATTTATCAGTCGTTATTTAACGTTAGATTCATTTAATTTGTACTTCGGTATGTTTTTGATTCTGGTTTCGATTTTATTATTAGTACGTAATTCAATTAAGCCAATCAAACTCTTTGAAAAGAAAAAGTATGAAAAAACATATGTAGATAAAGATGGGACGATTTATCATTATCACGTGCCGCCTGTATTTGCGTTCGTGGTAACATTTTTCATTGGAATTACAACAGGACTCTTCGGTATCGGTGGGGGCGCTTTGATGACACCGTTAATGTTGATTGTGTTCAGATTCCCGCCGCACGTTGCGGTAGGTACAAGTATGATGATGATTTTCTTCTCTAGTGTGATGAGTTCTATCGGACATACTTTCCAAGGTCACGTTGCTTGGCATTATGCGCTTGTTTTAGTTATTTCAAGCTATGTCGGAGCTAAAATCGGTGTTAGAATCAACCAATCTATCAAATCTAATACAGTGGTTGCTTTACTGAGAACGGTGATGCTGTTATTAGGGGTTTATCTTATTATTAAATCATTACTTTAAAGGAGGCGTCGAGTTTGAAATTAACGATTTATCATACGAATGATATTCACAGCCATTTGCATGCTTACGAGCGTATTGCTGCGTATATGGCAGAGCATAGACCATTACTAGACCATCCTTCACTTTATATAGATATCGGCGACCATGTTGATTTATCAGCACCTGTAACAGAAGCAACACATGGCCTTAAAAATGTAGAATTATTAAATGACGCACATTGTGATATTGCGACAATCGGTAATAATGAAGGGATGACCATTTCACATGAAGATTTAAATGCATTATATGAAGATGCTGATTTTGCGGTTACTTGCAGTAATGTGTTTGATGAAGATGGCCATTTGCCACACCATATTACATCGAGTTATACTAAAGAAATTGAAGGTGTACGTATCTTATTTGTTGCCGCAACTGCACCTTTCACACCGTTCTATCGTGCTTTAGATTGGGTTGTTACTGATCCGATGGCTGCGATAAAAGATGAGGTAGAGAAACAAGCAGGTAATTATGATGTATTGATGATCATGAGTCATTGCGGTATCTTCTTCGACCGTAAATTATGTGAAGAGATTCCTGAAATTGATGTTATTTTTGGTAGTCACACCCATCATTATTTTGAAGAAGGCGAAATGAAAAATGGTGTTTTAATGGCAGCAGCAGGAAAATACGGTCATTTCTTAGGTGAAGTTAATTTAACGATTGAAAATAAGAAAGTCGTACATAAAACAGCAATCTTGCATCCTGAAGGCACGTTGCCAGAAGTTGAAACGAACTTTAAAGAAGAAGGTAAAGCATTGATGAGCACGCCTTTAGTTGATCATCCTGTAAACTTAAAAAGAAAAACAGATATGATTACCAAAACAGCGTATTTACTTGCAGAAAGTGTATGTGAGTTCACACATGCAGATTGTGCAATTATTAACGCTGGGTTAGTAGTCAAAGGCATCGAAGGGCCGAACGTCACTGAATATGATGTGCATCAAATGTTGCCGCATCCGATTAATTTAGTACGTATCAAAATTACAGGCCGTGATTTAAAACAAGTTATCTTAACAGCTGAAGAACAAGCGTATATGCACGAACATGCGCAAGGTTTAGGATTTAGAGGCGATATTTTCGGCGGTTATATTTTATATCAAATGGGTTATATTGAATCAGAATCTCGTTTCTTTGTTCAAGGGGAAGAGATTGTTGATGATCACATCTATACATTAGGAACTGTTGATATGTATACGTTTGGACGTTATTTCCCACTATTTAAAAACTTGCCGACAGAATATTTGATGCCAGAATTTTTAAGAGATATTTTCAAACAGAAATTATTAGAATTATGAATTATGACTTATAGCGTTTTCATTTTGTTATAAATTCGTTATAATAAGATGAAGATGAGTACACAGGAGGGTATGTGTTGTAATGGCTACAAAAAACAATGAGATTTTACGTAAACCGGACTGGTTGAAGATAAAGCTGAACACGAACGAGAACTATACTGGTCTTAAGAAGATGATGCGTGAGAAGAATTTAAACACTGTTTGCGAAGAAGCAAAGTGTCCGAATATACATGAGTGTTGGGGTGAGCGCCGAACAGCTACATTTATGATTTTAGGTGCAGTATGTACACGTGCTTGCCGCTTCTGTGCAGTTAAAACTGGCTTACCTAACGAATTAGACTTAGACGAGCCGGAACGTGTAGCAGAGTCAGTAGAAATTATGAACTTAAAACACGTGGTAATCACAGCAGTTGCGCGTGATGATTTACGTGATGCAGGTTCAAACGTTTATGCTGAAACAGTAAGAAAAGTAAGAGAACGTAATCCATATACGACAATTGAAATTTTACCATCAGATATGGGTGGCGACTATGATGCGCTTGAAACATTAATGGCATCTAAACCAGATATTTTAAACCACAATATCGAAACAGTACGTCGTTTAACTCCGAGAGTTCGTGCGCGTGCAACATATGACCGTACTTTAGAATTCTTAAGACGTTCTAAAGAATTGCAACCAGATATTCCAACGAAATCAAGTATCATGGTTGGATTAGGCGAAACAATTGAAGAACTTCATGAAACAATGGATGATTTACGTGCAGCAGATGTAGATATTTTAACAATTGGACAATACTTACAACCTTCACGTAAACACTTGAAAGTTGAAAAATACTATTCACCATTAGAATTCGGTAAATTACGAAAAGTAGCAATGGAAAAAGGATTCAAACATTGCCAAGCTGGACCATTAGTACGTAGTTCTTACCACGCAGATGAGCAAGTTAACGAAGCTGCGAAAGAAAAACAACGTATTGGTGAAGAAAAATTAAATGAATCAACTGAAGCATAATTGATAAGTATAGATTTGAATGGGGAAGAAGCGGGCTGAATCAGTCCGCTTCTTTCGTCATTCAACTACTGTTATAATGTATAATATAAGTAAATCTTCAAGATTGAAGTCAATAATACACGAGACATTGAAACAAGCAAAAATGCTCAAGAATAGAATTGATAGGTGACATACATGATAAAAGTAGGAGATAAATACTTCGAAATGATCGAACAATATCGTGATTGTTTCGATGAAGAACAATTTGCGAACCGTTATTCAGAAATACTAGATAAATATGATTTTGTAGTCGGTGACTTTGGCTATGAACAATTAAGACTCAAAGGTTTTTACAAAGACTCTAATAAAAAAGTAGAAATCAGTAAACGTTTTGCGACAATACAAGATTACTTACTAGAATACTGCAACTTCGGTTGTGCTTATTTTATTTTACGTCGCATTCCTGAACGTGAACTGAAAAAACTGCGTGCACAAGAAGAAATAGAAGCCAATGCATCAGATAAATTACATGATGTTAAAATTGCGCCAAGTTTACCTTCTGACCAAAAACAAAAGGACAGCTGATCGATAGCTGTCCTTTTTGTTATATCAATTTTAAAGTTGTTATTACCGTTTAATATTAGTACTCTCCACTATCAAATGTGCCACTAGGGATGACATCTTTTAAATATGCTGTCAGTTCTTCTCCCTCTGCTTCACTGACACCTAATGTATAAGCAATATAACCATCTTCTGCTAAGTCGTCTGGTCCAATAATTCCAAATTTGTTTGTCTGCATGTTAAGTACCAGTACTTTTCCGTAATGACGATTGGTTTGGAACATCATTAAATCATAACGACTTTCTTCTCCGACCATTCCAACATATTGTACATCAGCTTCTTCGTTATCATCGTATAAAAACATCTCTATCATGATTTCATTGACTCCTTTGTACATTCTCTTTTCTCAAGTATAAACAGAAATGATTTGTACTGCAAAGATGTGATATGATTGAGGGGATGAGGAGTTGAATAACATGTATTTTGTTGATAAAGATAAATTGACGTATAAGCTGAATTACTTACAAAAGTTAACAGAAGATTATTCAGAAAATAAAGAGAACCATTATGCATTTGAAAGAATTGCACAAATGTTGATTGAGTCTTCCGTAGATATTGGAAATATGGTCATTGATAGTTTTGTTTTAAGAGATCCAGGTAATTATAAAGATGTCATTGATATTTTAGAATTAGAAGGTGTGATTTCTAAAGAAACACAACAAGGTATCAATCAAACCGTAGATGTACGTAAACGATTTGTACATCAATATGATCAATTAGATACAAAAGATTTAATCCCTTTATTTGATGCTTCACTTAAAGACTATGAACGTTTTATTGATGAAGTCATCAATTTCTTAAACAATGAAAATGTACCCGTTACAGCATTTGGAAAAGGAGACCAGAAATAAATGAAACAATACAAAGGTTATCTGATTGACTTAGATGGCACAATGTATAAAGGCGCTGATGAAATTGACGGCGCTAAGCAATTCATTGATTATTTAAACCAACACGACATTCCACATTTGTATGTGACAAACAATTCTACTAAAGTGCCAGAAGATGTTGTGAAGAAATTAGCTGGATTCGGCATTGAAGCGAAACCAGAAGAAGTAGTTACATCTGCTTTAGCAACAGCACATTATATTAAACAAGAAAATGCGCAAGCTTCTATTTATGTCATCGGTGAAGGCGGACTTCGTCAAGCATTATTAAATCAAGGTTTAACATTGATTGATGACACACATGTGGATTATGTCGTAGTCGGTTTAGATACTAAAGTCGATTATGATAAATTCTCACAAGGTACACTCGGTGTGCGTAATGGTGCGAAGTTTATTTCGACAAACCAAGATATATCTATTCCGAATGAACGTGGTTTCTTACCAGGTAATGGCGCAATCACAAGTGTGATTACAACATCTACTAAAGTACAACCGACGTTTATCGGTAAACCACAGCCGATTATTATGGATATGGCAATGGATGTTATTAATTTGCCGAAAGAAGAAGTCGCAATGGTCGGCGATTTATATGAAACTGACATTATGTCAGGTATCAACGCAGGTATTGATACGATTCATGTGCAAACAGGTGTAACAAGTAAGGAAGAATTAGCAGAAAAAGATCAACAACCAACTTACACATTCAAAGATTTGAATGAGGTAATCAAAGACTTAGAAGGGTAGGTGTTACGATGACCAAAGTGTTAGTGACACGTAAAGTACCAGATAAATTTATTCAACAATTAGAAGAATTTGCGGATGTGAAAATGTGGGATGAAGAATTCGTTCCGATGCCGCGCGAAAAATTCTTAGAAGAAATCAAAGATGCAGAAGCAGCATTTATCACGTTAAGTGAAAGAATTGATGAAGAAACATTAGAAGCGGCACCTAATTTAAAAATCGTTGCGAACATGGCTGTCGGCTATGACAACATCAATATTGCTTTAGCAGAAGAACATGGTGTAACCGTAACGAACACACCAGGTGTCTTAACTGAAACAACAGCAGAGCTCGGCTTCACATTAATGCTTGCGACAGCACGCAGAATCGTAGAAGCAGCAAAGTATATTAAAGATGATGAATGGAAAAGCTGGGGACCTTACTTGCTTGCAGGTAAAGATGTCCATGGTTCCAATGTAGGTATCTTCGGTATGGGTGATATCGGTAAAGCCTTTGCACGTCGCTTAAAAGGTTTTGAAGCGAACGTGATGTATCATAACCGCAGTCGTCACCGTAGAGCTGAAAAAGAATTAGGTGTACTCTATGTCTCATTTGATGAACTGTTAGAAAACAGTGATTTTGTCGTATGTACAGCACCTTTAACAGAGGAAACAAAAGATAAATTTAATGCGGCAGCCTTTAAGAAAATGCGTAATGATGCAATATTTATCAATATCGGCCGTGGTGCAACGGTTGTTGAAGATGACTTGCTGCAAGCATTAAAAGAGGGTGAAATCGGCGGTGCAGGTTTAGATGTATTCAGAGAAGAACCAATCCGTGCAGATCATCCGTTATTACAATTACCAAACGTTACTGCTTTACCGCACATTGGTAGTGCGTCAGTTGTAACGCGTGATAGAATGATTCAACTTTCTATTAATAATGTGAAATCAGTACTGCAAGGCCAACCGGCTATTACACCAGTTACTGATAAATAATAAACAGAAAAAGAATGCAGTGTACATACGAACAGTGTGTATCACTGCATTTTTCTTATTTTACATTTTAATTTTGTGATAGGGCTGAGGGCGGATGTGACAAGCAAATAAAAAGCATTACAATTCTGTTAGGGTGGAAAGGATTGTATTTCCAACCGAAGAGAAGTAAACTGTAAATGCTAAAATATTAGTGCATTTAATAGATATAAAACCGGCTGATAGCGCATTGGTACAGAACACCAAACTTGGTCTGTATTAATTATGAACAAATGAAAAAGATTGTATGGTTTCTCCAATATACAATTGAAAATACATGAGAAAAAGATTATAATGAATTATAATTTTGTTGAATTGGAGAAGACATTCAGCAGGAAGCATTGAGTCGCAAAAAAGAGAAAAAGATGACCGAGATAGAGGGGTGTAAGATGAAATCCAAAGAACAAAATACTACTTCAGAAACATTTAACAAATTAAAACCATATTTATTGACTGCTCTTTATTTAGCGATATTTATTACATTGTATTTGATATATGGCTCAGGAGACACACACAATAACTTTATATACAATGAATTCTAATTAAAGGAGTATAGTTATGACAGATATTATTAGTGTATTACGACATTTTGCAGATAAACAACCGGATACAGTGGCGGTAAGACACATCGATGATACTTTAACGTATCAACAATTAGATGAGAAATCTGACCAATTGGCTTCTCTTATCGAAGAGAGTCAAAAACCAGTTGTGTTATATGGCCATATGTCACCTTATATAATCGTAGGGATGATGGCTGGTATTAAAGCAGGATGCGGTTATGTACCGATTGATACTTCAGTACCTGAAGATCGTACGGCAATGATTATTGAAAAAACACAACCTGAATTTATTTTTGATGTATCAGAACAAGCATTAACTTTTGAACATGGCAAAGTCTTAACTATCGAAGCTTTAGAAACAGCTTCAAAAGCTTCGTTTGAACCACGTATGCAAGCTGAAGATGTGGTCTATACAATCTTCACTTCAGGTTCAACAGGCGAACCTAAAGGTGTTCAAATTGAATATGCAAGCTTAACTGAATTTGCGAAATGGATGAAAGATTTGAATCAATTCGGTGAAAATCTTGAGTGGTTGAACCAAGCACCATTTTCATTCGACTTATCAGTGATGGCAATTTATCCATGTTTAGTTACTGGTGGTACATTGAATTTAGTAGATAAAGACATGATTAAAAAGCCTAAATTGCTGAATGATATGTTACAAGCGACTCCAATCAATGTTTGGGTTTCAACACCTTCATTTATTGAAATGTGCTTATTATTGCCAACATTAGATGAAAAACAATATCCAAGCTTGAAAGAGTTCTTCTTCTGTGGAGAAATTCTGCCGCATCGTACTGCACAAGCGTTGCTTACACGCTTCCCATCTGCAGTAGTCTATAATACGTATGGTCCGACAGAAGCTACTGTAGCGGTTACTAGTGTACAGATTACACAAGAAATTTTGGAACGTTTCAATCCGCTTCCAGTCGGCCAAGCACGCCCTGGCACAACACTTTCAACAACAGAGGAAGGTGAATTGCTGATTGCAGGCAACAGTGTCAGCGCAGGTTATTTAAAAAACGAAGAAAAATCTAAAGAAGTCTTCAGTAACGTCGATGGCGTACGTGTCTATCGTTCAGGAGACAAAGCAAAATTTGAAGATGATCAATGGTTCATCCAAGGACGTATTGATTTCCAAATCAAAATGAATGGTTATCGTATGGAACTTGAAGAAATCGAAGCATTGTTGAGACAGTCAGATTTAGTGAGAGAAGCGGTAGTCGTACCGATTTATAAAAACGGCAAAGTCGTTCAATTAATCGGCGCAGTCGTACCGACACAAACAGTGGAAGACAATGCGCAGTATTCGCATGATCTTAAACAACAATTGAAATCCAGCTTACCCGAATACATGATTCCAAGAAAATTTGTATGGATGGATCAATTACCATTAACAAACAACGGTAAATTAGACCGTAAACAAATCGCTGAGGAATTGAATTCATGATTCCTTATGGTACGTTTAGTTTCTTCCTGATTGCATTTATTATTCTTATACCTGTTATTATCTTAGGTTTCTTAGGTAAGCGAAGCTATATTTATAATGGTATCAGTACAGCAATCATGGTTGTGATTATCTTTTCTTCCGATAAGTTGAACTTGTTCGGGCAGAAATATTTAAGTATCCAACTGATTAGCTTTATAATATATGTGGTTTGGCAAGCACTTTTAATTATGTGGTATTACCATTCGCGACCTAAGAAGAATACTTTCTTAAAATTCTTTATCGTGATGGCATTATCAATTTTGCCGTTAGCCATTGTTAAAGTATTGACAAGTACATGGCTCGGTGGTCAGCAAATTCAATTTCACGAACACAAATTAATCCAATTTGTCGGCTTTTTAGGTATTTCTTATGTTACCTTTAAAAGTGTACAGTTGATTATGGAAATTCGTGACGGTTCTATTAAAGAAATTAAGTGGGGGAAAGTTTTCCAATTCATTTCATTCTTCCCGACGATTTCATCTGGACCGATTGACCGCTATAAACGATTTGTAAAAGATGATAAAAAAGTACCGACTAAAGATGAATACCGTGGTTTAATCTTAAAAGCAGTGCATATGATTATGCTAGGGTTCTTATATAAATATATTATCGCGTATTTTGTGAATCAATACGGTGTGATGCCGTTGCAATTGCACTTACATGGTTTCACAAACTATTGGTTATATATGTATGCTTACAGCATGTATTTATTCTTTGATTTCGCAGGTTATAGTTTGTTCGCGATTGCATTTAGTTACATTTACGGTATCAAAACACCGCCAAACTTTAACCAGCCGTTCAAAGCGAAGAATATTAAAGACTTCTGGAACAGATGGCATATGACGTTATCATTCTGGTTCCGTGATTGTATTTATATGAGATCGCTCTTCTACATGTCTAAAAAGAAATTATTAAAGAGTCAATTCGCAATGTCGAATGTCGCGTTCTTTATCAACTTCTTTATCATGGGTATCTGGCATGGCATCGAAATTTATTACATTGTTTATGGTTTATACCATGCGGCAGGCTTTATTGGTTATGGTTATTATGAACGTTGGCGTAAGACACATCCGCCTCGCTTTAATAACAAGTTCACAACAGCACTCAGTGTTATTATCACATTCCACTTTGTCACTTTCGGATTCTTAATCTTTTCAGGTAAATTGATTTAATAAAGGAGATTTAATAATATTATGGAATTTAGAGAACAAGTTTTAGACTTATTAGCAGAAGTAGCAGAGAACGATATCGTTAAAGAAAATCCAGATGTTGAAATTTTTGAAGAAGGTATTATCGATTCATTCCAAACAGTAGGCTTACTATTAGAAATTCAAAATAAATTAGGTATCGAAGTTTCAATTATGGACTTTGATCGTGATGAGTGGGCGACTCCTAATAAAATTGTTGAAGCTTTAGAAGAACTTAAATGAGTTCAAAAATAAAGCCATTTTTGCCGATATTAATCAGCGGTGCCATTTTTATTATCTTTGTATTGCTGCCAGCGAGCTGGTTTACTGGACTCGTTAATCAAAAAACACTTGCTGAAAATCGTGTGTCATTGACTGACCAAGTATTAAAAGGAACTTTAATACAGCAGCGTTTATTTAAACACAATGATGAATTTTACCCGATTTATGGTTCAAGTGAATTAGAGAAAGATGATCCATTCAACCCGGCGATTGCATTAAATTCACATAATGCATCACGTAAACCTTTCTTAATCGGTACCGGTGGGAATACAGATTTAGTCAATGGTATTGAACTTGCATCAAATTATGATGAATTAAAAGGAAAGAAAATTGCTTTCATTATTTCACCGCAATGGTTCACAAATCATGGTTTGACGAATCAAAACTTTGATGCACGTGTTTCCCAAAACCAAATCAATCAATTGTTCCACCAAAAAAATATGAGTGATGAACTGAAACAACGCTATGCGAAACGATTGCTGCAATTCAAACACGTCCACAATAAAGACTTTTTAAAAGCAACAGTAAAGCATAATGGCAAAACGGATGGCAATTATATTTCTAATTTTAAAGAGAATCAATTAGTTAAAATTGAAGCAATCAAAAGTTTAGCTAATTTTAAAGACGTTCCTTTAGAACATGTAAAACCTGTAACAAGTGAAAAAGCATCATGGTCAGAAATGAGAGATGTTGCGACACAATATGGCGAAGCGCATTCGAAATCGAATGAATACCATATCCGAGATAAGTATTGGAAATTAATTCAAGCGAATAAACGTCGTGTTAAACGTGACTATGAATTCAATATCAACTCACCAGAGTTTAATGACTTGAAATTACTTGTAGATACAATGAGAGAAGCAGGGGCAGATGTTGAATATATCAGTATTCCCGCAAATGGAAAATGGTATGATCACATCGGTGTTGATTTAGAGAAACGTAAACCTGTTTATGAAAAAATCAACCGTGTCGTTACTGAAAACGGTGGCCAAATTTATGACCTGACAGATAAGGACTATGAACCTTATGTCATCACAGATGCAGTCCACATCGGCTGGAAAGGCTGGGTCTACATCGACGAGCGTATCGCACAACACATGAAGGAAAAATAATGAATCAAAACGCAAATGGTATGTGAATATCATTTGCGTTTTTTAGTTTGTTAAAAATGTTGAAATTGATTGTTAAATGTGAAAAATATTGGAAAATGAGTTGACCTTCACGTTACGTCAACCCTTAATGTAAGTATCAGGAGGTGAAAAACATGCAGTATACAGTAAGTGAGCTGTCTGAATTAACAGGACTAAGCAAACGGACGTTACGGTATTATGACGATATTGGTTTGTTTAAAGCACGTAGAATAAAAGAGAATGACTACCGTGTGTATCAATCAGAGGATTTAGATACATTGTCTATAATCATGTTGCTACGTCGACTAGACTTTCCGTTATCGAAGATTCAACAAGTATTAGCACAAAATACAAATACACAACAGCTTTTAGCAGAACAAAAGAGACAGTTATTGGAGAAACAACAGGAAATTCAATCTTTAATTCAGTGGATTAATAAAATAGAACAGGAGGAAGTTATGATGCCAGATAAAGAAAAGTTTGAAGTGTTTAAACAAAAGAAAATAACCGAAAATCGTGAACAATACGGTGAAGAAGTGATCGAACGTTATGGTGAGGAAGCGTTAGATAAGGCAGAACATCACTTGAGTCATCTTTCAGAATTAGAATATGAACAAGCGCAACAGCAAGAACAAATTATCAAAGAAAAACTAAATCAATTATTAGAACATAATCAAATTGATGTACAAGGTTCAGATGCTGAAGCGGTATTTAACGCGCATCGTCAATGGTTGAAATTGATGAGTGGTCAATATAGTGAAGGTTATCATCAAGCTATGGCTGATCTTTATATAACAGATGATAGATTCAAAAAATATTATGATGATTTAGTAGGTAAACAAGACGCAGCAGAATGCCTAAGTCAGATTATTAAAGCTTATACAGAATAAAAAAGAAGCACAGCTGTTAAAACAGACTGTGCCTATCTCGTCATGCGATTTATTTAAGTTGATTAGAAGACTTGTTCTACTTCAACTACACCAGGTACTTCTTCAAGCAATGCGCGCTCGATACCTGCTTTTAATGTGATTGTAGAACTTGGGCATGTGTTGCATGCACCGTGTAATTGTAATTTAACAATACCGTCTTCCACATCGATTAATGTACAATCTCCGCCATCTCTTAATAAGAATGGACGTAAACGCTCGATTACTACTGCGACTTGATCAAACATTGTTGTATTTTCAGTTGGCATGGATATATCTCCTTCCAAGTATATAATTTCATATTTTGCTTGTTTATTTATTATAATAGACTTAGAGAAAAAAATCTATGGAGGGGAACCAAATGACTAAAGTTAGCGTAGTAGTTTATGGGGCAGATGTAGTATGCGCAAGTTGTGTGAATGCGCCGACATCTCAAGACACGTATGATTGGCTGAAAGCCTTGTTAGAACGTAAATATCCTGATATCAACTTTGAATACACATATATTGATTTTGAAAAAGATACTGAAAATTTAACAGATCACGATCAACAATTTATCGAACAAATTGAAAATGATGAATTATTTTATCCATTAGTTACAATGAACGATATGTATGTGGCAGACGGCTATGTACAACTTAAACCAATTACAAGATTCATTGATGAACATTTTGTAGCACAATAAAATCAACAGCTAAAACAAAAGAGGGCTTGTTTTTAGTTTGAAAACGCTCAAGTACATGTATTTCAGTACTTGAGCGTTTGTTTATAATCATCTTTTTATTAACCGTTATGATATTTATACAACCATAAGACACCTGATTTCAAAATAGAGGCGATGCGTCCTGTGAGTGGACGGTCCATCACATAAGCGAAACCTTGTTTGTCTCCAAGTGACCCTAGGAAGCCTTGTACTTTAAGTTCAGGCATTTTATCAGGTAATGCGTCACCTTGCCATTGTTTCTTCAATACATCAGCAATTTGGTCTCCTTGAACCTCAGCAAGTTGTGCGCTTGGTGCATGCGGTAAGTTTGCGCAATCACCAACGACATAGACATTGCGATAAGTCGGTACTTGGTGATATTGGTTAATAATTACTGCACCGTTTTTATTTACATCTACAGGTAAATTTCGCACCACTGAAACAGGTTGAATCCCTGCAGTCCATACGACTAAATCTACTTCTTCAGGTTCATCATGATTATAAATCAGACCTGGTTCTACTTTATTGATATTTGAATTTGGTACGACTGTCACGTTATGCTTACGGAACCACTTTTCAATAAAGCGACTTAATTTTTCTGGGAAACGTGCTAAAATACGTTCTCCGCGATCGTAAAGTTTAATGTCTAAATCTGAACGACTTTCACGCAACTCACTTGCAAGCTCAATACCGCTAAGTCCAGCACCCACAATTGCGACTTTTGCCCCCGCTTGCAATTCGTTAATCGTATGGTAAGTTTTACGAGATTTAGATAGTGTTTGAATACTGTAAGTGAATTCATCAGCACCTGGTACATTATGATACTTATCCTCGCACCCAAGTCCGATAATAAGTTCATCATAATCTACTTTGGTATCACCGACAGAAACAATTTGGTCATCTAAATCAATAGCTGAGATTTCCCCGTAAACAACATTAAGTTTCTCAGATTCCGGAAACTGTAATCGTACATCTTTATCTGATTTGGTCCCCGCTGCCAGAGCATAATATTCTGGTTTCAAACCGTGATAAGGCATACGATCAATCAAAGTGATAGTGTAGTCCTTTGGTAATGCATCTGGTAAAATATGCGATAAAACTCGCATGTTACCATAACCGCCACCTAACATTACTAAATTCTTCATTCCGATAACCCCTCTTATCAAGATTTATATAACGCTGCATCACTGCTTGATGACTGAAAGCTATGTTGAATTGTAACCAACGTCATTTTAGAAGCTTTCTCTAAAAATACGCTTTCATTTATTATAATCTTTTTTCACATTTCAGACAAACAATGTTCTAAAAGGAAAAATTCTGTTCAAACCCAAGAGAAAGTCAGTGAAATATGTTATAATTGTATGACTCAAAAATATGAAGAGGTGCATTATGAATCCAATTGTAGAATTTTGCATTTCAAACATGGCAAAAGGTGGAGACTATGTATACAATCAGTTGGACCAAGACCCAGGTGTAGATGTCTTAGAATATGGTTGTCTGCAAAACTGTGGTGTATGTTCGAGTGGCTTGTATGCATTAGTGAATGGTGATATTGTTGAAGGAGATTCACCAGACGATTTATTGCAAAATATTTATAAGCATATAGAGGAAACTTGGATTTTCTAAGTTTTATTCAATAGAAAGACGTGTTACAAGGAGGAATATAATATGTCTACAGTGATTTTGACAGAAGCTGCAGCTTATGAAGTCAAAAGTATGTTAGAAAGCAACGATATGCCAGACGGATACTTGAAAATTAAAGTGAACGGCGGCGGTTGCACAGGTTTAACTTACGGCATGTCAGCAGAACAAGAACCAGGGGAGAACGATGAAGTTATCGAATTCTACGGTCTTAAAGTATTAGTCGACAAATATGATAAACCAGTACTTGAAGGTACAACAATTGATTTTAAACAATCATTAATGGGCGGCGGATTCCAAATTGATAATCCAAATGCGATTGCATCATGCGGTTGCGGCAGCTCATTTAGAACAGCGAAAGTAGCTGGACAACCTGAAGATTGTTAATCAATTTTCATTTATACAATTCAGAGTTGGGGATATTCCTCAACTCTTTTTTAGTTGGAAAATGTTTTTACTTTAAAATTCCAACTAACTATGACCATAATAAAGGTACTTGAGAATCAGTAAATTCTGAAATTATCAGTTGTTTTCTTAGTATTACCTTGAAAAAGTGTTTGGTTAATTATAGAATTAAGAGGAATGGCATTTGTCTTTATTTTGACATTTTTTCAATCAAATGGGGTATATATTAAGATAGCGTATACTAACAAAAATTTTAAGAAAGCATAGGTGAATAAAATGGCTGAAACAAAAAAAGTTATTGTTTTAGGGGCAGGTTATGCAGGTTTGCAAACTGTAACAAAATTACAAAAGATTTTACCAGCTGGCGAAGCTGACATCACTTTAATCAATAGAGATGATTATCACTATGAATCAGTACTTTTACATGAAGCATCAGCAGGTACTGTAAACTATGAAGATATTATCTTCCCAATCGAAAGTGTAATCAAGCAAGATAAAGTGAAATTCCTTAAAGCAGAAGTAACAAAAATCGATCCACAAGCTAAAGTAGTAGAAACAAACAATGGTCGTTTCAACTATGACATCTTAGTGGTTGGTTTAGGATTCATCAGTGAAACATTCGGTATCAAAGGTATGTTAGAACATGCTTACCAAATCGAAAACATCCACACTGCACGTGAATTATCTCGTCACATCGAAGATAAATTTGCGAACTATGCATCTTCAAAAGAAAAAGATCCTAAAGATCTTGCATTCTTAGTAGGTGGCGCAGGCTTCACTGGTATCGAATTCTTAGGTGAATTAACTGAACGCGTTGATGAATTATCAAACAAATACGGTGTAGACCGTGACAAAGTTAAAATCACTTGTGTTGAAGCAGCACCTAAAATGCTTCCAATGTTCGACGACGAATTAGTTAACCACGCTGTTAACTACTTAGAAGAACGCGGCGTTGAATTCAAAATCGGTACACCGATTGTTGGCGCAAACGAAAAAGGTTTCGTAGTTAAAGTTGGCGACAAAGAAGAACAATTAGAAGCGAACACTTCAGTATGGGCTGCTGGTGTACGCGGAAGCAAATTAATGGAAGAATCATTCGATGGCGTTAAACGTGGTCGTTTAGTTGTAAACCAAGACTTAACTGCACCAGGTTATAGCGAAACATTCGTAATCGGTGACGTATCAGCTTACATTCCTGAAGGTGAAGAACGCCCATTACCAACAACTGCACAAATCGCAATGCAACAAGGTGAAAACGTTGCTCAAAACATCAAAAATATCTTACATGGTCAACCTAAAGAGCCATTCAACTACGTAAACCGTGGTACAGTATGCTCATTAGGCGCTAATGACGGTATTGGTGTTGTTTACGGTAAAAATATCGTAGGTAAAAAAGCAGCATTCATGAAAAAAGTTATCGATACTCGTTCAATCTTCAAACTTGGCGGTATCGGCTTAGCATTCAAAAAAGGTAAATTCTAATATTAACCTAATATGATAATACGGCTATATGCATAAAAGCCGGCTAATATAGACTTTAAGAGGTTGGCAAAACTGTTGATAAACAGCTTTTACCAACCTCTTTTGTATCTTATGGAGGAGACATTATGCCAATACAAATAACATTTGACGAACAAAATGAATTAATCAGCAACACGTTAGTACTCGGCTTGCCAGATCACTTGAATCAATTAGGAACAGTCACAGTTCAAGATCATGATTTATCGGATGCTTTAGATACATATAAGCACCATCATATGATTCATAGTGAAGTGGGTAAAGTCAGTTCGACGTTCTTTGAAACAGGAGACATTAAAGTTCGTTTGATTACGGTAGGACTTGGCAATTTGAAGCAGTTAGATCGTATTCAAACAATGAAAGTATACGGAAACTTACTGCAGTATTTAAAAGCAGAACATGTAACAGAAGCGGATGTATTATTCTCAACATTCGCATCAAAAGCGATTTCTAAAAATGAAATGGCTGAATTATTCGGCCTGCAAGGTAAAAAAGCATTATATATTTTTGATAATTATAAATCAGATAAGAAAGTACCGTATCACTTAAATCTAAAATTACATCAAGCAGAACCAGACGAAATTACTGCCATTAAAGATGGTGAAGTAGTTGGAGAAGGCATTAAAATTGCGAGAGATTTAAGTAATATTCCGCCTAACATTTTAACTCCTGCTTATTTTGCAGAACTTATTTCAGGTCATTTCGCAGAAACGGCAGTAGAAGTTGATGTGAAAGACGCAGAAACGTTACAAGCGGAAGGGTTCGGTTTAATCCATGCGGTCGGTAAAGGTTCCGCAAATGGTCCTAGATTAATCACAATGACTTATCAAGGTGTAGATGACCCTGACGCGGCACCAATCGCGTTAGTCGGTAAAGGTATCACTTATGATTCAGGCGGTTACTCTATTAAATCTAAACCTGGTATGCAAGAGATGAAATTTGATATGTGTGGCGCGGCAAATGTAGTAGGGATGATTGAAGCGGCACATCGATTAGCTTTACCTGTGAATATCGTAGGTATCATTGCATCTGCTGAAAATATGATTAATGAAGCGGCTATGAAACCAGATGATGTCTTTACAGCTATGAGCGGAGAAACTGTAGAGGTATTAAATACTGATGCTGAAGGGCGTCTCGTATTAGGCGATGCTGTTTTCCAAGCAGTACAACATGAACCGAAAGTGATTTTAGACTTTGCGACACTTACTGGAGCTGCTATTGCGGCACTCGGCTTTGATAAAGCAGCTGTCTTTAAAAATAATAACAACGCACCGTTAGATGCTATTACAGCACTGACACAACGTAATGGGGAATGGACTTATGAATTGCCTGTTACGGCTACTGAGCGCAGTTTAATCAAACGCAGTGAAGTCGCTGACTTAGTCAATCATACAAATGGCATGGGCAAAGCGCTCTTTGCGGCAGCCTTTATTATGCACTTCAGTGCTGGTACACCGCACTTGCATTTTGACATTGCAGGTCCAGCAACGACATCTAAATCAGACTACAATGGTCCTAAAGGGCCAACGGGTTATTTAATCCATAGTATAGTAGATTGGTTAAGACAATCTTAAAATTTAAATTACCATAAAATGCCTGTCTCAATTTTGATTGAGATGGGTATTTTATATTGTGTTAGAAATACATAATGTTGTATTGACATCTCTAAAGTGGACTGTTATTATACTAACATAACACTTTAGTTCGATAATGTAGTAAAGGGGTAACGCAAAATGGTTAACGCAGTAGTAGTCGCAGTTTTATTAATGATTGTTTTATGTTTATTCAGACTGAACGTTGTTTTAAGTCTGTTCGTCAGCGGATTAGTTGGCGGTCTAGTCGCAGGGATGTCAGTAGAAAAAGTCATCCATGTCTTTACGGATAACATCGTAGATGGGGCAGAAGTAGCCTTAAGCTATGCTTTATTAGGAGGCTTCGCGGCATTAATTTCTTATAGTGGTATTACAGATTACTTAGTAGGTAAAATCATCAACTTAATCAAAGCAGAGAATACGAAAGTTTCTCGCTCTACGATTAAAGTTATTTTAATTGTTGCTTTATTATTATTAAGTATGAGTAGTCAGAACTTGATTCCTGTACATATTGCGTTCATCCCAATTGTAATTCCACCGTTATTAAGTTTATTTAATGAATTAAATATTGATAGACGTCAAATTGCCTTAGTTATCAGTTTCGGTTTGTGTTTTCCATATTTATTACTTCCTTATGGATTTGGTCAAATCTATCACCAAATTATTCAAACTGGATTTACTAAAGCACACCACCAAATTGAATTTGACATGATCTGGAAATCATTATTGATTCCATCATTAGGATATATCGTCGGTTTAGCTTTAGGTATGTTCTATTACAGAAAACCACGTGAATATAAAAAAGATAAAGCAATTGAAAATGCGCCTAAGGAATTAAAACCATATGTTTTAGGTGTAACAATTGTAGCGATTTTAGCAACATTCTTAGTTCAAACATTCACTGAGTCAATGATTTTCGGTGCGTTAGCCGGTGTGATGGTCTTCTTCCTTTCTCGTTCATTCAAATGGTTTGAATTGGACAAACAATTTACAGAAGGTATTAAAATCATGGCTTACATTGGTGTCGTTATTTTAACTGCGAATGGTTTCGCAGGGATTATGAATGCGACAGGCGATGTTAAAGGTTTAGTAGAAAGTATCGCCAACATGACTGGAGATAATAAATTAATCGCGATTATTTTAATGTATGTAATTGGTTTAATCGTCACATTAGGTATCGGTTCATCATTCGCGACGATTCCAATTATCGCAGCACTGTTTATTCCACTAGGTGAACAACTTGGTATGAGTACAATGGCATTAATCGCATTAATTGGTACAGCAGGTGCCTTAGGTGACTCAGGTTCACCAGCCAGTGATTCAACTTTAGGACCGACTGCAGGGCTTGATGTAGATGATCAACACGATCACATTAGAGATACATGTATTCCGACTTTCGTATTCTATAACATACCGTTAATGGTCTTCGGTACGATTGCGGCTATGATATTATAGAAGTAATCTAGTCGATAGGAGAGAATGGGATGACGAATTTATTAGAAACATTAGAAATGGAAGTGCTTAAAGTCGAATCAGGTTACGTTAAAATGAAAATGCCTGTCAGTGATAAAGTAAAACAACCTTTCGGCTACCTTCATGGTGGCGCAACCATGGCACTCGGTGAAACAGCTTGTTCTATTGGTGCTGCTCATATGGTAGATACGGATAAGGTCATTCCAGTAGGGCTTGAAATGAATACGAATCATATCCGTTCAGCTACAGACGGCTATGTATATGCGATTGCGGAATTGATTCATGGAGGTCGCTCGACACAAGTTTGGAATATCAACCTTGTAGATGATCAAGACAAATTAATTAGTGTCATGCGTGGAACGATGATGTTGAAACCACATAAATAGATGACTATATTTAAGCAGTAAAGTTACTTTAAGAAGCGTAACTTTACTGCTTTTTAGTATGTAAGGAACTATAAAAACGCGATGTGTGATTATAAAGATAAATAGATAGAAAAAGGTTCCCTTTGGTCAAATGACGAGGGAACCTTTTCTTTATATTAAGAAACTTTCTCTTCTTGATTGATAAATGCTTTTGAAATACGGCTTGCAGCTTCTCTGCCTCCCGCAAAACTTCTCGCAAATGGACCTAATTCAATATCAGCGAGTGCGCCTGAAACAAATACACCTGGCAACCATTCTAAACTTTCATTTAAGACTGGATGTTTTGTTTCTGTTAAAGGTGCTTGTGTATTTTCCACAAAGCTTTGAATGACAGGCATTTGCATAATGTTATTTTTGAAGCCTGTCGCAAGCAGTATATGGTCATATTCATAACTTTCATTTTCAGTAATAATCCTATGATTTTTTACTGCTTGAATTTCATTCACATGGATTTGAAGTTGTCCATCTTGTACGTGTTTTTTTAGACGTAAATATAACTCTTTAGGCATAGAACCCTTATGACGTTCTTGCGCAATAATACTTAATCGTTCTTTAGATGAATCGATTTCACGATAGCGTGTCATGTTTTTAGGGCCTAACCAACCTGGATCTGCATCGAAGTCATAGACTTCAATGGGCTTATTCATCCATAAGTGAACCGTTTCAGCTCTTGATTCTTCAATCAATTTTAATGTTAAATGGGCTGCTGAAATACCGCTGCCTATGACATGTGAGGCATCTTGATAAGGAATTGTTTCATTATCAAAGATATGTTTCACATCAGGCTGATTGATATACATATCTGGAATATGCGGAATATTGTTACTGCCGATAGCGAGAAGGAGATAATCGCTTGTGACAGTGTCGTGTGCTTTCATATCGACTTGCCATTGACCGTCAACACGGTCTATATTAACAGCCACATCTTTAATATGACGACTGTTTAAATCAAATTCATGCAGCATTTTATGCACATGATCCATAAACATATCGCGTTGTGGACGTTGATATTTACCATAAGTAGCACCTGTATATTGATTTGTTTTCGCAAAATGTTTCAAATGGAAAGGGTCAGGATGAACATGGTGTACATGTGGTGAGCGTAAAAATGGCATACCGATACGGCAAGAGAAATCATCAAATTGTTCGCATAGTGAATCATGAGGATCTATAATCGTTAAGTCTTCAGCTGCTAAACCTGAAGCACGGAGTTTAATCGCAATAGTAACGGCGTGAATACCACCGCCGATAATTGTCCAAGACATAGCGTCACCTTCTTAAATCGTAATAGTTTCGATTTAATTAATATAGCACATTTCTTTTTGCATCACAAGCTGAAGTAAAAAGAAAAGACGCCGTAATATATTGTTGTCACAGTACTTTACGGCGTCTGAATCTCTTAAGATTTGTCAGCTGCTTTTGGCTTATCTTTTTGTAATTCACTCATTTCGTCTAACTTAGTCGAACGTGAGTAAGGTGTTTTAATTTTATAAGATGCTTTGATAATTAAGTGACTGGATAAAGGTCCAGTAATCAAGATGAATAAAATCCCAATAATCAATTGTGGATTCACATAATGATCATGGCCAATAAAGAATAAGAAGACACCTAATAATAAACTCATTGAACCTAAGGTTGCTGCTTTACCAGCAGCATGTGCACGGCCATAAACATCTTTCAAACGTAAAAGACCAATGGCAGAAAGGGCACTGATAATTGCACCGACAATTACAAAGAATAATGACAAACTAATCATTATCGCGTCGATCATGTTCAATCACCTTACCTTCCTGCATGTATTTCGCGAAGACAGCTGTACCTAAGAATGCGATGATACCGATTAACAGGATCGTTACAATCATGTATTTAGTATCTAGGAAGATACTGAACAGAGCAACAATCGCCATAAATTGAATACCGATCGCATCTAAAGCTACGACTCTGTCGGCAAGAGAAGGGCCGAGAATCACACGTACCAACATACCGAGTATCGAAAGTGCAACGACAATCAATGCGATTATAATAACGACATTATAGGCAAACATTATGCTTCTCCCACCTCTCTGACAGCTTTTTCTAAGGAAGATTTAATACCTTCAACTTCCTCTTCTTTCGTGCTGAAATCTAAACAATGAATATAGATTTTCTTGTTATCATCACTGACGCCAAGAACGATAGTCCCTGGTGTAAGGGTGATGAGTGTACTTAATACGACAACTTCCCATGGCTCTTTTAAATCTGTATCGTAGACAAAGAATGCAGGTTCGTTATCCATTTTCGGTTTAATGACAATGCGGATTACATCAATATTCGCTTTGATGAGTTCAACTAAGAAGATGATCATCAATTTGATTACGTAATAAAGTGTAACCACATAGAAACGTCCAGGTAGTAACTTACGCATTAAGAATACGAGTAATAAACCGAAGACGTATCCTAATACAAAGTTATTAAGAGTGTAGCTGTCATTGACGAACAGCCAAAATATAGCAAGTAATAGATTCACGAGTACTTGAATTGCCATATTATTTCACCCCCAGTACGCTGTCGATATATGCTTTAGGGTCATAGAATGTGACAGCTGCTTCTTTAACGAATGGATACAACCATTCCGCTGCGAAACTAAAGACCACACATAGCGCAACAGCTAGAATTGCGACACTTAATAGGCCGCGGTAGTGTAAATGCGGATTAAATGTATAACCTTTTGACTCTCCGAAGAATCCTCTGATAAAAATCTTCATCACAGAATATAAAATTAAGAGACTAGATAATAAGACGACAATACCGCTGATATAAAATCCTTGTTCAAATGCGGCACGAACGATATACATTTTACCGTAGAAACCGCTGAAAGGTGGAATACCTGCAAGGTTTAAACATGCGATAAAGAATGTCCATCCTAAAACAGGATAATGTTTTATCAATCCACCGAACTTTCTGATATCTGTGGTACCAGTGATTTTAAGCATGACACCGATTAAGAAGAATAATGCTGCTTTAATCAACATGTCATTAACTGTGTAATATAACGCGCCGATGATACCAGCTTCATTCATCATTGCCACACCAACTAGGATGATACCAACCGCAATCATGATGTTATATAAAATGATTTTCTTCGTATCATTAAAGCTGATTGCCCCGATAGAACCGAAGATAATCGTTAATAACGCTAAGATCAGTACTGTGTAGTGCGAGAATGTCAGTGTGTGTGCAAAGAATAAACTTAATGTTCTCGCAATCGCATAAACGCCAACTTTCGTAAGCAAGGCACCAAAGAATGCGATAATCGCAAACGGAGGTGCGTAGTAAGCCCCAGGTAACCATACGTACATAGGGAAGGCACCGGCTTTTGTTGCGAATACAAAGAGGAACATCACGAATACAATGCTGACAAGTCCGCTTTGTGTATCAGATAAGTGTCCCAATTTCTGACTGATATCTGCCATGTTCAATGTTCCGACTACTGCGTACAAGATACCAACAGCCACTACGAAGAAGGCTGAAGATGCCACGTTCACAAGTAAGTATTTGATTGTTTCTTGTAATTGTATCTTCGTACCGCCAATAACGAGTAGGGAGTATGAAGAAATCAAGAATACTTCGAAGAATACGAACATGTTGAAGATATCACCTGTGATAAATGCACCGATAATACCTGTTTCCATGAACATGACTGCGAAATAGTAATAATATGTTTCACGGTGTAAACCGATTGATTGATATGAGAACAAAATAATCAATATAGTTACAATTAAACTAGTAATTACTAATGTTGCACTGAATAAATCAAGTACAAATACGATACTGTATGGTGCTTTCCAAGAACCTAATTCTAATTTCAAAGGTCCATGGTGCCATACGTTGATAAAGTTCCAAATGGCAAGACCTAATGCGATTAAAGATCCGCCTAAAGCGACATAACGTTTAATGAAAGGACGCTTGCCGATAAATACAAGAATCACTGCAGTAATCATAGGTGTAATCAACATCGCAGCGATTAAGTTATCTAGCATCATCTTCTGGCACTCCCTTCATTTGTTCTACGTTGTCAGTTCCAAGTTCCTTATAGCTTCTGAAAGCAAGTACTAAGAAGAACGCTGTAACCGCAAATGAAATAACAATCGCAGTTAAAATTAACGCTTGCGGGATAGGGTCGACATAACTTTTTGTTCCGTATTTAAAGATTGGAACAGAGCCTTCACCTAAGCCGCCCATTGTGATTAAAAACAAGTTTGCAGCATGTGTTTGAACTGCGGTACCAATAATGATTCGAATCAAGCTCTTAGACAAAATGAGATAGATACTGATTGATGTTAAGATACCGCAAACAATAATCATAATTATTTCCATTACTCATTCTCTCCAATCGCTAAAATAATTGTCATTACTGTACCGACAACGGCTAATAATACGCCTAGGTCAAAGAATAATGCTGTATGGATTTCCATAGGTTTTAAGAGTGGAAGCGGTACTTCGAATACTTTATGTGTAAAGAAGTTTTTGTGATAGAACCAGCTTGCAACAGGTGTCATAACACAAAATGTAAGACCAATCGCAATCAGCTTCTTAAAATCCCACGGGAAAATTTTACGCATTGTTTTCACATCGAAGGCCACCGCAACGAGTACTAATGAACTTGAAACAAGCAAACCTCCAATGAATCCGCCACCGGGTTGGTAGTGTCCATTTAGGAATAGTGAAAAGGCGAACATGACAATTAAGAAGAAAATGACTACTGTTGAGTATTGAAAGATAATATCATTTTTCTGTTTATTCATTTTCATCCACCCTTTCATAACCATTTTTATGTTTAGAACGTAATTTAATTAACGTGTAAACTGCTAGACCAGCGATACCTAATACAGATGATTCGAATAAAGTATCGGTACCACGGAAGTCAACAAGGATAACGTTAACCATGTTGTTACCATGTGCTAAACTATGGACATTTTCTTTGTAGTAAGCCGCAATAGAATCGAAATGTTTATTACCATATGCGATTAAACCAAGGATTGTTACTGCGATACCGACACCAGCCGCGATTACGGCGTTTGTTACTTTAAATGAAGTCGTTTCGTTATAACGGTTCAAGTTTGGTAAATGGTAGAAACATAATAAGAACAATGCGGTTGAAATTGTTTCAACTACGAATTGTGTTAATGCTAAGTCTGGTGCGTTAAAGAAGATATAGAATATCGCCATAGAATAACCCACAGCACTCAGCATGATAATACTGAACAGTCTTGAACGTGCAAAGACTAACATAATTGCAGCTGCTAAAATCATCACAACAATGATAACTTCATATGAACGTACACGACTGACATGACTGAAATCAAATGCAAATGGCAATGCAAGTACAGTAACAGCAGTTAATACGATTAAACTGCCCATAATGACAACAAGTTTATTACGGATAAATCCGCTCATATAAGTATGTGTCACTTGTTTAGAGAATACTGGTAAGTTGTCTGCTGAACGATCATAGAAATGATTTAGTTCGAGACGCTCTGGGATATTCTCTAGAACTTTAACCCACTTATGATAAGTGAAGATTAATAGAATACCGATTGCGTAAATAACTAAAGTTGAGAAGAATGCAGGTGTGAATCCATGGAATAAATGGAATTCTGCATCTGGCAACTTCGCATTACGTATTGCTTGGCTTGCCGGATCAATAATCGGTTTTGCTAATAATGTTGGGAATAAACCGAATACCACTACTAATACTGCTAAGAAAGCAGGAGCAATCCACATTAACATTGATGGTTCGTGTGGTTTATGTGGTAAAGATTCAGGTTTGTATGAACCCCAGAAAATTTGACCGATAAATCTGACTGAATATACAAATGTAAAGATACTACCTAAAATCGCAACAATCGGAATCAAGACACCTAACGTGTTCAAGCTGAAAAGAGGTGCTTGTGTAACATTAATCATTGCTTCAAGGAAGCTCTCTTTTGATAAGAAACCGTTAAATGGCGGTACACCAGCCATACTTAACGCTGAAATGACTGTAATCGTAAATGAAATCGGCATAATTGTCATTAAACCACCGAGTTTACGTACGTCACGTGTTCCGGTTTCGTGATCGATAATACCTGCAACCATGAAGAGTGCACATTTGAATGTGGCATGGTTAATTAAATGAAAGACTGCTGCGATAAACGCGGCTGCATAAAATTGGCTTTGTGAACCTTGGAAGTGGAAGCTGACAGCTCCGATACCAAGCATTGACATGACCATACCGAGTTGTGAAACAGTTGAGAAAGCTAAGATACCTTTCAAATCTGACTGTTTTGTCGCATTTAAAGATGCCCAGAATAATGTGACTAATCCAATTGCAGTGACTGTCCAAATCCAACCTTGTGATAATGCAAAGATTGGTGTAAGTCGTGCAACTAAGTAAATGCCCGCTTTGACCATTGTTGCAGAGTGCAGATAAGCACTGACTGGCGTAGGTGCTTCCATTGCATCTGGTAACCAGATATAAAATGGAAATTGCGCTGATTTTGTCATTGCACCAAAGAGTATTAAAATCATAGCCAAGATAAAGAACGGGCTTGATTGAATCTCAGAGGCATGTGCAATAAGATGGCGAATACTTGTTGAATGTCCTGAAAGTGTCATTAAGATAAAGCCGCCGAGTAAAGATAAGCCGCCAAATACTGTAATTAATAATGACTTTTGAGCACCGTAGAGTGAAGCCTCTCTAGTGCGCCAAAATGAAATTAATAAGAAACTAGAAAATGATGTCATTTCCCAGAATAAATACAGCATAAAGACGTTATCTGATAACACGACGCCTAGCATTGCACCCATAAAGAGTAATAAATAACAATAGAAATTACCCAATTGTTCCTTTTTGCTTAAATAGCTAATTGAATAGAAGGTAACTAAAGCACCGATACCTGTAATCAATAAACTGAACAATAAGCTTAATCCATCAACATATAAATTGTAGTTCATACCAATTTGCGGCATCCATGGTAATTCCGCAAAACGTGTTTTACCTGACATCGTTGTCGAAATATAAGTTAAGAAATAAATAAATAAAACGACGGGGACAGGTAATGTGAACCATCCTATATGTATACGCTTAATGAAACGATAAACAATAGGGATAATGAGTGCAAAAATGAACGGCAACAATACCGCTGCATGTAACCAACTCATTATTTGTCCTCCTTTGAATATAAGATAACCTCATTATACATCAATGTGAAGTGTGTAAAAACCTTATTTTCCGGTAACACGCTTACATTTCGGGGGTCTTTTAAATAAGAAGAAACCCATAATAAATTATTTAAAATTTTGTTTGTACTGAATGCCATAATCATTCTTTAGCGTATTTAAATTGTGTAAAGACATTTTCGCATGTTCAGTATTTTCTTGTTTTAATTGTTCTTCATAATTTGTAATCGCTTGTTGTAAAGAATCTACATAATCTAAAGGTTCAACATTGAATTCACGTAATTTTGATTTAGGTGTGAATCTTTTTTCATAATGACTGAGTGCGCGACGTTCATGGAAGAAGACGCCCTCTGTTGCTGTTGGATCATGTAAATCACCTTGTTTAGGATGTTTGATGACTTGTTCAACTTGAACTAAGACTTCACCGTTGTCTTTCTCTTCTACAATTGAAACACCATAGCTTCCTGTTTTATGTGAAAAACGATATAACATTTTAATACTTCCTTTCTGTGGTATATGTTAATATTGAGATACATCAATCTTAACATGAATGGAGTATTAATTATGGCAAACTATCCTCAATTAAATAAAGAAATCCAAGATAATGAAATTAAAGTCGTAATGCACACAAATAAAGGTGACATGACTTTTAAACTATTTCCTGATTTAGCACCAAAAACTGTTGAAAACTTTGTGACACATGCTAAAAATGGTTATTATAACGGCATTACTTTCCACCGTGTTATCAACGATTTTATGGTACAAGGCGGCGACCCAACAGCAACTGGTATGGGCGGTGAAAGTATTTACGGTGGAGCGTTTGAAGATGAATTCTCTATGGAAGCATTCAACTTATATGGCGCATTATCAATGGCGAACGCTGGTCCTAACACAAACGGTTCACAATTCTTCATCGTACAAATGAAAGAAGTACCTGAAAACATGTTGAATCAATTAGCTGATGGCGGTTGGCCAAAACCAATCGTAGAAGCATACGGTGAAAAAGGTGGAACACCTTGGTTAGACCAAAAACACACAGTATTTGGTCAACTTGTTGAAGGTGAAAATACTTTAGAAGATATCGCAAATACTAAAGTAGGTCCTCAAGACAAACCAGTTCATGATGTAGTTATTGAATCAATTGACGTTGAAGAAAAATAAGTAGACAAGCATTTCAAATAGATGATGCAGCTCGATTTGTGGTGACGCAAATCGGGCTTATTTTAAGAAAAGATAAAGGAGGTTAATTCTCAGTGGAAAAGAACGATGTCAATATTGCGTTATATCAACAACTCGCAGATTGGAATCCGATGAACTTTCAGGATCAAACGATGGGGGATGCTGAAGTGTATGAAATGATGGATGCAGTTCATCAAATTGACGATACACAGGCATTAGCACAAAAGTTCCAAGATATCTTTATGTATTCATTTGAAGAAAAACTTCCTATAGAAGAATGTCAGAAACAAGCTGAAGCGGCATTGTCATTAGAAGGTACATGAGGGTTATAAATAGACAGTAAGCTTAAACTAAAAAACATCATATGTATTAAAAAGTAAGCGAGATTATAGAGTGCTATAAGGTTTAACCCTTAAAGTATACTATAATCTCGCTTTGTTTTATTGGCTCTATACTATTTAGGACTGGTGATAAT
>NZ_KV808474.1:0-13343 GCF_001812305.1 Staphylococcus sp. HMSC056G08 | reverse complement strand
AATGGCAACGTATTATTCCGTTACTACAAGAATTGCCCATTGCAGAATTGGATTTCACATTAATTAAAAAATATTGTGAATTAGTAGATATAAATGACGATGCTTATCGCTATATTCAAGAAAATGGCTATATAGATCCTGATACTAATAAAAAATCAGGCACGTTTATGGTCTATATGGAATCTATGAAAGAGCTTCGTTCTATTTGTGGGTCGTTAGGACTAACAATTGATTCAAGGTTACGCTTAGTTGTACCTTCTGAAAATGAAGTTAAGAAATCTGTGTATGATGAATTTGGAATGGGTGATGACGATTAGCACATTAACACCTAAAACGAATGAAGAATTATTAGATATACCTATTGAGTATAAAGATGATGCCTATAAGTATTGTGTCAGAGTGCTGACTGGAGAATATACCGCATCAAAATATACTCGATTTGCTTGTATACGCCATCTAAAAGACATTCACAGGTCAGTAAATGATGATGAATGGAATTATACCTATAAGCCGAAACGTGCTAAGAAGGTCATTAAATTCGTTGAGGCGTTACCTGATACTAAAGGTAACATTAATAAGTTAGGTCTATTCCAAAAATTCATTATCGCAAGTGTTCGTGGTTGGTTTACGAAAGATACAGATATGTTGAGATTTAGAAAAGCATTTATATCAATGGCCAGAAAAAATGGTAAATCCATTTTAGTTTCTGGTCTGGTATTATATGCCTTTTTGTTTGATAGAGAACCTAAAGAAGGTAGACAAATGTTTACTGCTGCAAATGATAAATCGCAGGCAAGTATTGTATTTAATATGGTAGCTAAACAACTAATGTATTTCGTTTCTAAAGTACCAGAACTTAAAAAAGATGTTAAAAAAGTGCGTGAGTTGCTTACACATACTAAAGATGGTTCATATATCCGGCCTTTATCTCGTGATACAGGTGCTGTTGATGGTTTTGAACCATTCTTAGCCGTTATTGATGAATACCACGCAGCAAAAACCAATGAAATGATAGAGCTTATTGAATCTGGTCAAGGTAATTTATGGCAGTCGATGATATTTATTATTTCTACTGCTGGATTCAATCTTAATGCACCAATGTATACAGATGAGTGGCCATATTCCAGAGATATTTTAGATGATAAATACACTGACGATGAATATTTCGCAGTGATCTACGAACAAGATTCTGAGGATGAATGGCAAGACAGTACGATGTGGGCTAAATCTAATCCACTAATTAATGAAACGGATGAATTAAAGGAACAAATTGAAGAGTTCCTTGAAAAACGCGTAGCAGAAGCTACTAAAAAGGGTTCGATGTTCCGCGTGCTAGTTAAAAACTTTAATTATTGGATGCAAGCTAGTGAAGAATCTTACCTTGACTTTAACGATTGGAAAAAGAACGAATCTGACTTTGATATTAAAGACACTAAAGTTTATATCGGGCTAGATTTATCACGTGCTGATGATCTGACAGCTATATCGTTTATACACTTAGACGAAATAAAGAAACAATACTATATAACGTCACATTCTTTTGTAGGTACTAAGGGTGGTTTGCAAGGTAAGATTGAGCGTGACCTTATAGATTATCGACAGTTAGCAAATGATGGATACTGTACGATTACAAACTTATCCAGTGGCATTATCAATACAGAACAAGTCTTAGACTACATCGAAAGTTATATAGATAAACATAATTTAGACGTTCAAGCTATATGTTATGACCCTTATTCGATACATGGTGTCTTAGCTGAAATGGAGCGTCGAGAATGGTATTACGACTTGTATGAAATTAGGCAAGGACCACAAACACTTTCTAATCCTAACTTAGATTTTAGATTGAATGTTATTAATGGAGATATTAAACATCACAAAAACCCGTTGCTTGATATAGCAGTCAAAAATGCAGTTGCTAAAAATGTGAATGATTCAATCATGATAGAAAAGAAAAAGAATCGAGAAAAAATAGATCCTCTCATGGCGACCATTTTTGCCTATGTTATAGCAAGTGAACATGAATGGGATGTAGAAACGATGATGCCATTATTCTTATAGGAGGTGTGATGATGAAAAAGTTCTTATATGCACTTGTAGTAATACTATTATTCATTATAGGGCTTGTAGGTCTATTCTATGGTTTGTTCATTCTGTGGAAGCCTCTTGCCTATATCATCGGTGGATTACTCTTGATTGGGCTTTCAGGTGTCTTAAATCAAGCATATGATAATACCTCTATGGGTCGGAAAGGGGGTGACAGTTAATGCCGTTACTTGATTTAGGATTTACAAGTAAACAAGAAAAAATGAATAGAGATTTAGAACGCCTCTTGTATTGGCAAGAACATGGTACGCACGCTAGTTATATTGGTATCAATGCCTTGCGTAATAGTGATGTGTTTACTGCTACACGTATTATTTCAGCAGACATTGCAAGTACCAAGTTAAAAGTTAAGGGTCATGAAACAAATAAGGTAATGAATGACGTGTTGAACCTTTTCAATAACAATCCGTATTCAGATTTACCAGGTTGGCATTTCAAATTCATAATCATTGCGAATATGTTACTTAACGGTCAATCTTTTGTAGAAATTGTGCGTGACAAAAATGATTTCCCTGTTGGATTCCACTTCTTACATAATGACTTAGTAGGAATTGAAGAAAAAGATGGGGATATTATTTACAACGTAAGCGAAGATGTGGAAGGTAATGCAGTTAAGATAACAAGTGAGGATATATTGCACTTTAGATATATTACATTAGATGGATATGTTGGCTATAGTCCTTTATATGCACTAGCGCATGAGATTGGTATATCTCAAGGGTCTAAGAGTTTCCTGCGTAATTTCTTCGATAATGGTGGGACTTCGACATCAGTATTGAAGTATAGAAAAGGGCAAATTAATGAAGAACAATTAAGAGAGTTGAAGCAAAACTTTGCTGATAGCCAACTTAAAAACAATGGTGGCTTAGTTGCTATTGACGACACAATGGAATTCAGCAGATTGCAAATTCCTACCGAAGTATTGAACTTCTTAAATAGTTATAAGTTCAGTACATCGCAAGTTGCTAAAGCGTTTGGTCTGCCGGTTTCTAAGTTAGGTATTGAAACAGTTAATACATCTATTACACAAGCTAACCTAGAATACTTGCAAAGTACCTTAGACCCGATATTCAAAATGATGATTGCAGAGCTTGAGACAAAGATATTCAAGTTTATTGATTCAGGCTATGAATTAGAGTTCGATTCATCTCGACTTATCGATATTGACCCAGAACTACAATTACAACGTATTACTGAACTGCACGCTAAGGGGATTATATCAACAGACGAAGCCAGAAGTGTATTTGGTTATCAACCTATTGAACATGGTGATCAACCATTGGTTGACCTGAACCGTGCGCCACTAAATACGTTAGAAAATTATCAAAAATCAAAAATCAATAAAGAGATTGAAAAAAACACCCTTAAAGGGGGTGATGAGTATGATGAATAGTAACGTTGATGCCTATAAAGATATGGTTATCGAAGGATATGCAGTAATCTTTAATTCTGTTAGTAAAATGACACCGAATGGTTATAGAGAAAAGATAATGCCAACTGCATTTGACGGAGTTGACGTATCAGATGTTAAATGCTTAGTAGACCATGATTGGGGACAACTTATTGGTAGAACAAAATCAAGGACATTAGAAATAAATGTTGATGAAAAAGGGTTGAAATTTAAATGTTATTTACCTAATACATCAACAGGTCGTGATATATACGAAAACATCAAGTTAGGAAATATAGATGAATGTAGTTTCTTTTATACGTTGCCTCAAAAAAATGAAGGTAGTAGACATTGGGAAATAAAAGATGGGGATTATGTACATGTAGTTCATCAAATTTCAGAACTTAGAGAAATAAGTATTGTAACTATGCCTGCGTATGATGATACATCGGTTATAGTGGCTCAACGTTCTGAAGATCTTACAAATGTAAAAGAGCTTGAACAAATGAAAATAGCACTAGACTTAGAAAGCCTTCGTTTTGAAACGTAAGGCTATTTTTTATGCCAATTTTTAATAAGGAGTGATATTACATGGCTAATTTAGAAGAGCGCAAAAAAGAACTCTCTAATTTGATTTCTAAAGCGCAAGAAGCAGTCGAAAAGGGCGACCTTGAAACTGCACGTAATTTAAAAGCTGATATTGATGCACAGAAAAAAGAGTATGAAGAACTCGAACAGCTTTCAAAAGAAATTGAAGCATCAGCACCTAAGCAAGAAGAAACACCACCTCAAAGTGAAGGTGCAGAAGTCGAAGATAACAAAGGTGATAACACTGGTGAAGAATTAGAGGAGAAACCGTCAGACGAAGAAAAGCCTGATGATAAACCAAAACCAGATGTTAAACCTGAAGCAGAAGAAAAACCAGAAGCACCCGCTATTGAAAAAGTAGAAGAACCTACTGAAGAAGAATTAAAAGAAGAAAAAGATAAAAATAAAAAAGAAGGAGCGAAACGTTCTATGGCGAAATTAAATCAAAATCCAGAAACAAATGAAGAAATTTTAGCATTTGAGCAGTACATGAAATCTAAAGGAGCTAAGCGTGACAATGTTAAATCTGATGACGTTGGCGTAACTATCCCAGAGGATATTAAATATATTCCTGAAAAAGAAGTTAAGACAGTCCAAGACTTGTCAGAGTTAGTACAAAAGACTTCAGTTTCAACTGCTTCTGGTAAGTATCCAATCTTAAAACGTGCTAACGCTAAATTTAACACTGTTGCTGAATTAGAGAAAAACCCAGAGTTGGCTCGTCCAGAATTCGAAACAGTGAATTGGGAAGTTGAAACATATCGTGGTGCAATTCCAATCTCGCAAGAAGCACTAGACGATTCAGTTGCTAACTTAACTGCTATTGTGTCTGAAAACATCAACGAACAAAAAATCAATACATTAAACGAAAAAATTGGTGCAGTGCTTAAAGCATTCAATCCTACTTCAATCACTGATGTAGATGATTTAAAAGAAATTATCAACGTTAAATTAGACCCTGGTTATGATCGCCAAATCATCTGTACTCAAAGTTTCTACCAAAAACTAGACACATTGAAAGATGGTAACGGTCGTTACTTATTACAAGACAGCATTATCAACACTGCTGGCAATACTGTATTAGGTATGAACGTAACAGTTGTACGTGATGACTTGTTGGGTGAAAACGGCGACGCATTAGCATTTATCGGAGATGTTAAGCGTGGTGTATTATTCGCAGACCGTACAGACGTTTCAGTTCAATGGATTGAAAATGAAATCTACGGTAAGTACTTGATGGGCGCATTCCGTTTCGATGTAAAGCAAGCTGATAAAAATGCTGGTTTCTTCGTAACATTTGAAGATAGTGCTGAAACAGTACCAGCAGGATAAGGAGTGATTGAATGGTTCAGTATCTAGTACAAAAGACATTTAAAGATGTACACAACGGTAAGATTTACGAACAAGGCACAATTCAAGACTTTACAGTAAAGAGAGCTAAAGAGATTGAAAAAAATCTTGATAGCTCTTTTTTAATGCGTAAAGACGATAAGAAAAAGTAGGTGGTCAATGTGTCTCGAAAAAAGTATTGCTTTGATTTGAATGATATTGAGACGATTAAAACTGCAATGCGTATAGAAATGGATTTTGATTTGGACGATAACTATATTATGGGTGTTTTGTTACCTAGTGCAATTAATGAAGTTAAGGGCGCTGTATCTACTAATAAAGAAGATGAACCTTTCTTTGAAAATAACAGCACTTTTAATTTATTAGTTCTAAACATTATGAGACACCATTATGAAAACCCTTCTACTACATCGCAGTTTCAAAAGTTTGAAGTACCCACATCGTCATTGTCACTCATTCAAAGGTTAAGGGGTGATTTGGCGGTATGGAGATTGGAAAACTTAAACACAGAATCAGAGTCTATGAAATAAAAAACAAAAAAAACGACGAAGGTTCATATGTAAAACAAAAAATTGAAGTTGCTAAGCCTTTTGCAGAAGTTTCTAAACACGCAATCAAAGAATTTAAAAATATGGACTTATCGGCAAGGCGTGAACAAGTTTACTTTATTATACGTTATTTTCAAAAAGTTACGATTACGTCGGAAATGTATGTAGAATTCAAAGGAAAAACGTTTGAAATAAAAAATATTGAACATGATTATCAAGACTATGACAGAAGTATTTTGCAATGTGAGGTGGTTGAATAATGGCAATGTATGACAGTGACGCAGAAATTTCAAGAAAGATATATGCTCTGGTTGCGAAAAGTGAAAGAGAAGCTAAGAAAGCAGTAACTCAAGTAGCTAACATGTACGAAGTTGCATTAATTAACAACACACCTCGTGACACAGGCAACGCAGTTTCTACTGTTAAACAATCAAACTTCAAAAGTGGATTAACATTACCACAAAAAGAAGTAGGATATAAAAGTTGGTACATTCATTTCCCGGAAGTTGGTACTAAAGTGTTCGGCAAGGTTAGACAGCCACCTCAACATTTCCAAGCAAAGACAATGGAGCAAATGAGGAAGCCGGCACTAAACATCTATAAAGAAGCAATAAGGAGAACGCTAAAATGAGTAGACATCCTTTAGTTCGAATGTATCAACTTATTAATAGTAATGATGAACTCGTTCAATTAATTAAAAGTAAACAAAAGACAAAAACAGATGAACTACCTATATTTACATTTAAGATTCCAGAGACTTATCAAAAAACTGAATACGCGCCTTTTATAAGGCTCACAGTAATTAATTTAGGCAACGCAGTATATCGAGATAATGACAGTGATCATTATCTCTTTTCTTTTGCTGTTGAAACATTCGCAAAGTCTATATCAGAAGCGTACGAAATCAGTCAAAAAATAATTTCAATATTTAAAACAATTGATAGTAAGTGTTTTGCACAAGACTTAAGCGAAGATGAAGAATTTTCACTCTATAACAATATGTTGAGTTTTAGAGTGCTATTAAACGGAAAGGAGCAATAAATTATGGCAGATAAAAAAGTAATCACAGGTTGCGAGAATTTTACATTCCGCATGCAAGAAGGTAATGGATATGAACAAGGAGAAGTAATTCAATTACCAGGCTTACAAGAAGTAGGGCTTGAGTTAGAACAAGATCAGGAAAAAGTTTACGCAGATAATGTTTCTAAATTAATTTTAAACAGCGGTATTACAGGAGCTACTGTATCAGGTACGTTTATGGATTTAACATCAGAAGAACGTTCAAAGTTGATGGGTGTAGAAATCCGTGACGGGATGGAAGTATATACAAAAGATTTAGTTCCTCCGTATGTTTCAGTATCATGGAAGTTAAAATGCAGTGATGGTTCTTATATCTACATGGGGGCTACTAGAGGCAACTTCTCTATTCCATCATCTAGCACATCTACACAAGAAGATTCTCCGGAACAACAAGACGCGCCCGAATTAGAAGGGCAATTCATTGCACGTGAAGATGGTGTTGTATTTGTCCGTGTGCATGATAAAGCTAAAGACTTTAGTGAAGATAAATTTATGGAACTTATTCACGGAACAGGTGTCGCAGGTAATACAGAACATGGTGAAGAAGTACCAGCAGGGTAACTGCTATTGAGGGCTATATGCCCTCTTTTTATTTGCAAATAAAAAATTAAAGGAGTAATTAAACATGTTTAGAATCACAGTGGAAATTGACGGTAAAGAGCAAGAATTCACTCAAACTAAGAAAAAAGGTAAAGTCATTAAGAAAATTGCAGAATTACAAGATAAAACAAATTTATTAGAAAAGGGCGAAATCACATATGGTGAGTTGATTGATGAACAATACATGGTAATCGTTGAAATGTTTGATAACCAATTCACATTAGAACAATTAATGGACGGTTCAGACTTCGACGAAATTGAAGACTTATTTGAAGAATTTAATAATTCGGGAAAGTCGAAAACGACACAGAACAAACGACAAAAGAAAGGTTAGAAGATATTTACCTCGTTTATCAAGATTTCATGAAAAATCAAAACTTAACTGTGGAACAAATAGATGAAATGGATTTCGATGCTTATGAAAAAATTTGGAGTATTGGTGATAAAACAGGTAAATCTAGAAAGCCGATTAAACGCATTAAAGCCGGTGAAAATAGTCCAGAAGAAATAATGAGAATGTTCTAGAAAAGGGAAGTGAGATAAGTGGCAGGACAATTTAATTTAGGCACAACAGTCAGCATGGATTTAAACCCATTTGCTCAATCTTCTCGTGTGCTGGATTCTATGTTAAAAGCTAATAATAAAGCGTTGAAGTCGCAAGAAAAAGCTTTCAAAGGTTCTTCTATGAGTGCGCAAGATTTAGCGGAACGCGAGGGGGAATTAGCTCGTGCAGTTAAAAACTCCGAAGCACAACTTGAGAAGAAAAAAGAAGAATTAAATAAACTTAAAAGTTCAATTGGCGATGTAAATAATGCTACAGACCAACAAAAAACACAGCTTACTAGAGCGAATGCTGCTGTGTCTGTGGCTCAACAAAATTACAGGGGATATAAAAACCAACTAGCAGACGTTCAGTATAAGCAACGTCAACTTAATGCTTCTACTAGTTCTTTGCAAACAGAAATGCAAGAACTCGATGTCCAAACAAAGAAAACTGCAGCTGAACAACGTCGTAATGGTAATGAAACAGATGCATTAAAAACTGAATATAAAGGGCTTGGAAGACAGGTTGAAATATTAAATACAATTATAGGAAAAGAACAATCTAAACTATCTGATTTGAAAGCCGTAAAAGGTGAAGATGCAAGCGAAACACAACGACAAGAAAAAACTATACAAGGTTTGATGAAACAACAATCCAGTTTGATTTCACAACAAGACAAAGTAGGAAGTTCTATTGAAAAAATGTCTGAACATTCTAGTAGAGCAGGTAAAAGTTTCAGCGATATGTGGGCTGTGTTCAAAGGTTCTTTCTTAGCCCAAGGTGTTATGAGCATTATTTCTAAAGTTACAAGCGCAATTAAGAATATGTTTCAAGGCGCTATTGAACGTATGGATAGTTTGTATACGGGACAAAAGTCGTTAGAGCTTATTCTTGGAAGTGGTAAAAAAGCTAATAAAGTTATGGATGATATAAGTAAATCTATTGAGGGCACTTCAATTCCATTAGACCAAATAACCGAATCTACAAAACGTTTAGTTGCATCTGGAGTAGAAATGGAAGAAATTGGTCCAATGTTAAAAGCAATTACTGATCAAGCTTATGGTATGGGAAAAGGAGCTCAAGATATTGATCAATTAGCTGATGCTTTCCAAGAGTTATCGAGTTCAGAAACGGCAGAATACGGGACGATTTCACGTTTGAGGCAAAATGGTGTGCAAGCTTTACAAATACTTGCAAATAAATATGGTGTTTCAATTGAAGAAATGAAGGAGAAACTTTCTGACGGTCAAATTAAGTCTAAAGATGCTATGAATAAGCTGATTGAAGGTATTGAGCAAGGTACTGACGGTGTAGCAGGTAGCACTGCAAAACTTGAAGGACAAGCGAAAATGAGCGGCGAAACTATCGGCGGATCGCTAGCAAACGTAGCAACTCGTATTAAAGCTAATATGGCTAATATGTTTGAATCGGCAAGGGGACCAATAGTTGATATGTTTCAAGGCATGACCAAAGCTATTGATAGTTTTGGTTCTAAAGCAAGTGAGAAATTAGCACCAGTGATAGAATCAATAGCCAATGGTTTCAAAAGTATAAACCCTCATACTAAATCTGCTATTGGGATTATTGCTGCTTTAGGAATCACTGCCACTATTGCAGCAGTAGGTGTTGGTGCGTTATCGACTGTATTAGGTTTTATACTCTCTCCTATCGCTCTTATAGCAGGTGGTATTACAGCCTTAGCAGGGGCATTTGTAATTGCATGGACTAAATCAGAAACATTTAGAAATGTATTGATTAATAGTTTTAATGGCATCATAGCGTTTTTACAGCCAGCAATCACAGCTATAAAAAACTTTGCCTTAGAAATAGGTAATCAATTAAAGCAGTTTTGGAAAGAGAACGGTGCAGTTATAACACAAGCAATTCAAAATATCGGCAAGGTTATTTCATTTGTTATGAATAATGTGATTCTACCGGTAATGAATTTTGTGTGGCCACTGGTCAAATATATTATAGTTTCAACTTGGGACGCCATTAAAGGTACGATTAAAGGCGCATTAGATATAATCATGGGCGTCGTGAAAATTTTCGCAGGCTTGTTTACCGGAAATTGGAAAACAATGTGGTCGGGTATAAAGCAAGCCACATCAGGTGTTTTAAAATTTCTATGGAATTTTATTCAACTAATGTTTGTCGGTCGAATATTAAAAGTCGGTAAATTATTTGCTAAATTGTTCGGAGGAATTTTCCCTAAGTTGTGGGGGAAAATCAAAGGCGTATTTAGTAGTTTCGGACAATCGATTTGGAATAATACCAAACGAATTTTTACAGGGATTTTTAATACAACCAAGTCAATTTTTACGAATACTTATAATTTTTTAGTGAAGATTTGGAAAATCATAAGAAATTCAGTAGTAAAATTAGTCCAATCATTATATAACGGGGTTAAAAACCGCTTCGCAAATTTATTTAAATCTGTTAGTGGAATCTCTACAAAAATTAGAAAATTTGTATCTAAATCATGGCAGAAAACTAAAGATGGCGTTATAAATTTTGCTACAAAATTAAAAGATGGCGCTGTAAACCGTTTTAATTCGATGAAAAAAACATTATCAAATATAGGTCAAGCTATTAAAGATAATACAGTCGGTAAATTCAAAGGATTATTTGAAGGCGCTAAAAGTTGGTTGAATAAATTAAAACAATGGATTATAGGGGCAAAAGAAGGATTTAAGAAAGCAGCAAAAGATTTAGGTAATTCTGTTGCTAATGGTGCTATCAATGGGCTTAATGCTATGATTGATGGTATTAACTGGTTATCTGATAAGATAATGAAGAAAAAACTCATTAAAAACAAGGTCAAAACATTATCAACTGGTACAGGAGCTAGTTCTACAGTTTCTACAGATTCAGAAGGACGTTTAACCAAGCCTACAAAAGCTATTGTTAATGATAAGGGTCTAGGGAATGCAAAAGGACCTAATGGACATAGAGAGATCATATATCGCAGAAATGGTAAAATTGAAAAGCCTATAGGACGGAACAAACGTGTGAACTTACACAGAGGTGATGCAGTTCTTAATGGTATTCAATCCAAACCTTTAATGCCACATCTTTCAACCGGTACAGGAATTGAATTATTAAAACAAGCAAAAAAACGCAAAAAGCATGAAGAACCTACAGGAGATATGTTTGTTCCAAAAAACTCTGGCTTTGCCGGAGGAAACATAGCCGAAGATGCTTTAAATTGGACGAAAAACTCTGTTAAAAAAGCAAAAGATACATTGGGTAAAGTTATAGGCGATGTAATGGATTATGTTGAAAAACCTGGAAAGTTAATTAACAAAGTCATGAAACATTTCAGTATTGACTTTTCAAATATCAAGGGCGCTATGGGTGGCTTCATGGATTTTGGTTATAAAGGCCTGAAAGATGGACTTAAAACATTGATTAGTGGATGGTTTGAAGAACAAAGCGGCTCGGGTGATGGCGGTTACATTGATTTGTGGCGCGGCATTAACTTTGGATTTGCTAGAACAGCAGCTGAAGCCATAGCTCAAGGCTACCCGTTTGCCAGAGCACATCACGGTATCGACGTTAACTATCCATACGGTACGAAAGTATACTCAACTATAGCAGGTAAAGCTACAGGCACGCATGGATACAATGGCGGATTCGGTAATATGATGAAAATCGTTTCTGGTGCGATTGAAGTTATTTATGGACATCTTTCTAAACTTAATTGGACTGGCACAAAATCTGTCAAACCAGGTACATTATTAGGGCTTTCTGGTGGTGATCCTGCAAGACAAGGTGCTGGCGCAGGTAGTTCGACTGGTCCTCACTTGCATTATGAGATGAGATGGAACGGTATAGCTAAAGACCCTTTACCATGGCTTAAAAAGAATAATGGTGGCGGAAGTCAAAACAAAGCAGCAAATAAATGGAAAAGTGATATTAAACGTGCGGCCAAACAAATGAAAGTAAATCTTTCAAACGCTGAATTAAATGGTATAGTTGCACAAATCCAACGTGAGTCAAATGGTAATGCTGGCGTGACACAAGGTAACATTGGTGATATTAACAATCTGAGAGGTACACCGGCTCAAGGATTACTGCAATATGTACCAAGTACCTTTGATTCATATAAAGTCAAAGGACATGGCAATATTAAAAATGGTTATCATCAATTACTTGCCTTCTTCAACAACTCTAACTGGCGTCGTGATTTACCTTACGGTCGAAGTGGTTGGAGCCCGACAGGTTCACGAAGATTTGCCAAAGGTACAAATAATGCTCCTCCCGGGTTATCTAAGATTTTTGAAAAAGGTGGAGAAATCATCAATTTCAAAGGTGGAGACCAAGTCATACCCAATGATGTGAGTATAGCAGCAATTAAAGAAACATTGCGTTCAAACTTGTTTGCTAAGACTCAGTCCGCAGTATATGACGGTATTTCAAGATATGCCGACGAAATACGTAGACAAGAAGCTATCAGAGAACAACAAGAATATAATGACTTAGCACGTGCAAGACAAGAATCAAGCGATTTGAAAGAGCAAAATAGCATTCTTAAAGAAATGCTATATACAATGCAAGATATATTACAATCTAGTCGCAATAATGAAAATTACAACTATAGAACAGCTAACAAGAATATGACAATGGATCGTAAAAAAATAGCTAGAGATATCAGTAGACAACAAGGTGAGGATATGATGTCTGCTATGTACAACATGGGAGGTGCTTTCTAGTTTGAAAAAGGAAGTTAAACTTATATTTGATAATGAAACTATTAACTTAACGGATAATGAAGGTTTCATATATATGGATTTCTTAGAAGATGATGTGCAAGTACAAGATAACAATATAGAAATTAATGGAGTGGATGGAGTGTTGCCAGGAGCAATCACATTCGCTCCTTTTAATTTGGAATTAAGATTTATTTATTCTGGTATTGATACGGAAGATTATCGTCTATTCAAGTCAAAATTACGTTCAATAATTTATCAACGTAAACCATATTATGTGTGGCATTCTGATATGCCAGGAAAGAAATATGCAGTACTTCCACAGAACACCGAAATTGAAGATAAATTCGGACGGAACGGTGAAATAACACTGAAATTTTTAGTTTGGAAAGGTTATTCAGAATCATTAAAAGACACAAGTCAAT
>NZ_KV808473.1:0-822 GCF_001812305.1 Staphylococcus sp. HMSC056G08 | reverse complement strand
CTTCTACTTGTTTTTCCATGTATTTGTATTTCATCACTCACTGCCCCTCTCTAGATCATGTAGTAAATTACTGAACTCATTTGTTTCATCTAAGTAGTCCATGACCTCTAACAATCTTTGCAATTCATTTTTACCTACCATTGCATTCGCCACTTGGAATAAGTGGTACTGATTATTAGGCTTAATAATCTTTTCAACTGCTTTATGTGTTTTCACGTAATCTGACAGCATCTTTTCTTTCAGCGTATGCCAAGCCTTCTCATAGTCACGTGGTTTCACTCAATATCATCCTCACTTAATAAATTTTTATTTTCAAATACATTACCAATTACCTCACATTTTTCATGGACATCAAGAACTGACGAACCTTTATCTGTCACCCAACCTAACCAACTTTCAGATTGGGAACCGTCACTGTCAAAGCCAGTACCAAATGTAACTACACCAATTTCATCGTGAACTCCATTTAAATAACCTTTGTCGATAATATCCCCTTCATAAATCTCTGTACCGTTTTTGTCTTTCAGACCAGTGTACTGCATTAGTTTAAAACAAAGGGCATCGTAATATTCAGATTGCGAGTTATCAACTTCCCCGTAACCCGTGTCGTCAAGGTGATGATTAAAAGCTAATGCACTAACGTTTTTATCGAATGCATTAAATTCAATAACGCCTATGTCATATCTCATTTTATTTTCTAACGAATCCCACGCTCTGAATTTAGGTTTCATCCCATTTCCTCCTATTATTCAAATAATCCTCTCTAGCAACGATTGCAGTGATGCGTGTAGGGCTTGCATCAATCACAAACCCCTTTACACC
>NZ_KV808472.1:0-43835 GCF_001812305.1 Staphylococcus sp. HMSC056G08 | reverse complement strand
TCAAGTTATAACGGTAGTTTGTCTACGGTCTGACTGCATTCTATTGAATGCAGTGATTAATGATGAAACTTTGCTTCCATTCGGTAAATACGTGAACCTTTATCCGCAAACTTTCTTTCATATTCAGTTTCAATATTATCCTCATCATCTTCATCATGAAGATTGAGATTAATCTTAGTAAAATACATACCAAACTGAGACATATTTTCTAAACTATAAGCAAATAATCCTCGATTATCAGTCTTGAAATGGATTTCTCCATCTTCTTTCAAAATCGTTTTATATAATGCAAGGAACGTGTGATACGTTAGTCTTCGCTTCGCATGTCGTTTTTTCGGCCAAGGATCAGAAAAATTTAAATAAACACGATCAATTTCGCCAGGTTTAAAGTAATCAGTTAATTCCATTGCATCATTACAAATTAGTTTGATATTCTGCAAATCCTTTTCCAACACTTTATCTAACACACGAATCATCACGTTTTTATCTCTTTCTAAAGAGACAAAGTTGACTTCAGGATGTTGTGCAGCGAGTTCTGTAATAAACTGCCCCATTCCAGAACCGACTTCAATATAAATCGGTTGTGATTTATCGAACCATGCTGACATCTCGCCAGCATGCGTTCCATCCATATCTACAACTGTATTATGTTTGCGCAAATAATCCTCTGCCCAAGGTTTATTTCTTAATCTCATTTGCTTATTCTCCTCAAATAAATACGTTGCTGTTCATCACTTCATTTAAAAATTTCAGCCATATATTCATATCTTTATAACGTTTCTGTTCTTCAGACCACTCTACAAGACCAATCGCTTGAATAACGGTATACCATTTCATTCTTTTACTTAAATCTAATGATTCTTTGCAACCATATTTTTCAAGCCATTCTGACCACTCATTTTGAGGAACGTAATTGTAAAGCAGCATTCCGATATCGATGGCAGGATCTGCTAACATTGCACCTTCCCAGTCGACTAAATAAAGTTCATCACGATCAGATAGCAACCAATTATTATGATTTACATCTCCATGAACGACTGTATAAAAGCGAGGGTCCAAATGAGGTTTATGCTCTTCAAGATACGTCAAGGCTTTTCTGACTACATGGTGCGTCAGTACCTGTCTGGAAAGCGAGGTATTGATTTTATTGTATAGAATATCTGGTGTTATAGGTTCCATTTCCATTCTTTTCAACATGGTCAATAATGTTTTTGAGCTATGAATTTTTTTCAATAACTTAGCCACTCTTGTCTGAGTCATTTCTTCGAAAGTTAATTCTCTGCCATTTTTCCAATGTTGCGCTGTGACAACTTCCCCTGTTTCTATTCGTTTTGTCCAAACTAATTTAGGGACAATACCTTCAGCTGATAATGCCGCTATAAATGGATTAGAATTTCTTTTCAAAAATAGCTTTTGACCATCTTGTTCGGCCATATAAGCCTCTCCGGATGCGCCTCCAGCAGAATCTAAAGTCCATCCTAACTGATAGAACTGCTCCAACACGTTCACCTCGCTTTCAATTAGAAAATGGCTCTAGAAGTGTATTTCAAGAGCCATATTTTATATTTCTTTAAAAAGTTTAATACTTTTACGTCCTTAGCACTCATTGTTAATTTTATAATTTTTAACCTTGGTTTTCAACCAAAAATGAGAAACAAAAAGACACATTTTACTTTCTAGAAAGCTATTGAAAATAATTAAATTTTCAGTAGCGACAAAATAAAATTATAACACATTTTCAAGGTAAGTTGGAGAAAATCATGCAATTAATGACTTTCCTCAATTTTTTGTTCGAAGCCTTTTTGTAATTGGCGAGTAATTGGGCCGACTTCACCATTGCCGACCGCTTCACCATCCAATTTAATTACAGGCATTACTTCAACAGACGTACTAGAAACAATAATTTCATCTGCTTGTTTTAAGAAATCCACTGTAAACGTTTCTTCTTTAAATGGGATTTCTTGTTCTTCAGCAACTGCTTTAATAACTCGTCTCGTAATACCATTCAAAATATAATTATTCGTAGGATGTGTATAAACAACACCGTCTTTAATTGCGTAAACGTTACTTGAAGCTCCTTCAGTAACTGTTTCGCCACGATGTTGGATTGCTTCATCAGCGTTATATTTCACAGCGTATTCTTTCGCAAGCACGTTGCCTAATAAATTTAAGCTTTTGATATCACATCTTAACCAACGAATATCTTCTACAGTAACAGCATTGATACCATTTTCTAGTTTTTCCACAGGTCTGCCGTAGCTTCTTGTAAATGCCATCATCTGAGGTTTAACATCTGGTCCAGGGAATGCATGATCTCGTGGTGCTGCACCACGAGTAACTTGGATATACACCCCACCATTTTCAACATTATTTACTTCTGCAAGTTTTTTTACTTTGTCAGTTAGTGATTCTATTGTTTCATCTAAATCAATATTTAATTCTGACGCACTTCGTAAAAATCTTTCAAAGTGTTCTTTTACAGTAAATAATGTATTGTCATAAATACGAATGTATTCATAAATACCGTCACCAAAGTTATAACCTCTGTCATTGTATGGTACATTTGCATCCTGTTCATCTACAAATTGGCCGTTCAAAAATACCTTGTTTGTCATACTCATTCCTCCACACATAATGCGTATAGCGCTTCTAAATAAATGCTAGTAGCATTGAAAAGTTGTTTTTTCGTAATATATTCATTTCTTTGATGCATTAAGTCCTCTGAGTCGCTGAACATTGCTCCGAATGCTACGCCTTTATCTAGATTACGTGCATAAGTACCTCCGCCAATTGTATAAGGCTCAGTCATGTCACCTGTTTGATTACGATAAGCTTGAACTAATGATTGTACAAATGGATCTTCTTTATCTACATAGTGCGGACGTTGAACTTTCCCAAGTTTAAGTTCGAATCCTAAATCATTCACTTCATGCTTGAATCCTTCAATTGCTTCATCAAATTCAAATCCCTCTGGATAACGTAAGTTCACACCGAATCTTCCGCCTTCAGGCAATGTATATGAAATAATACCGATATTTGTTGTTAAGTCTCCCATTTTATCAGTATGGAATTTCATACCCATTTTTTCACCGAAGTGAGATTCGAATAAGTAACGTTCACTTAAATCAACGAATTTAGCTGCTTGAGTATCTAATTCTAATCCACGTAAGAAGTGGAGTAAGAACAAGCCGGCATTTAAACCGATAGATGGATCCATACCATGTACCGCTTTACCTTTTAATCGTAAAACCAGCTTATCGTCTTCTAATTCACTGTTACCTACAAGTTCATGTGCTTCTAGATATTGTTGGTAACGTTCTGTTACTTCTGAATTGTTATTTTTAACTTTGAGATGTGCAACTGCTTCATCTGGAACCATGTTATAGCGTTGTCCAGATTCAAATGATAAAAGTGTAACTTCTGAATTTGTATCAGTAGAATCTTTTGCTTCGCCAGCTAATTCAATATCGAATGTTGTAATACCTTTTTCACCATGGATTGCAGGGAATTCTGCATCAGGTGCAAAGCCTAGTTCAGGCATTTCTTCTGTTTTGAAATAACGATCTACACAAGTCCAGTCTGATTCTTCATCTGTGCCAATGATAATGTGTACACGTTTTTTCCAGTCTACATTCATTTCATTTAAGATTTTAACCGCATAGTACGCAGCAATTGTTGGACCTTTATCATCCAATGTACCACGTGCAATAATTGCATCTTCAGTTACAGTCGGTTCAAACGGTGGTGTATCCCAACCTTCACCTGCAGGTACCACGTCAACATGACAAAGAATGCCGAATAAGTCTTCACATTTACCTGCTTCAATTCTTCCTGCAACATGATCGACATCGTGGACATTAAATCCGTCACGTTCTGCAATTTGATACATATAATCAAGCGCAGCTCTAGGACCTGGACCTAGCGGTGCATCAGGTGTAGCTTTGCTATCATCTCTGACACTTTCAATTGAAAGTAAGCCGTTTAAATCAGCAATAATTTGATCTTGGTATTCTTGCACTTTTTCTTTCCACATTCGTGATCAACTTCCTTCTCAAATTTTAGTTCACTCTATATTTTACCCTAACTGATTCTTAAACAACAGTGGGAACCTACTTAATTTTCTGACTTAATCTCAAAATGTTGTCATCACAGTCATCTCAGAATGAAATTTTTAAATAAAAAAATACCTTAGCTATTCGCTAAGGTACTGAAGGTTCAATTGCTATTATTTAGTATCGTTTGAACCTTTATTGTCATTTTGTTTTAAGTCTTCTTCAGTCACAATTCTGATATTATTTTGTGCTTCATCAGATTGTTTAACATCATCTAAAGTTGGTGATGCTGCATCTTCTGAATTAGAGAAGCGAGCTTTTTGCTCTTGTAAGAAACCTTTAGGGTCTTGTTTTACTTTTTCAGCATAGCCTTTAGGATCTTGTTTTACTTCGTTGAACGTTTCAGTTGCTTTAGATGCAACTTGGTTCGCTAATTCTTTAGCATTTTCTTTGTATGATTCTGGATTTTCTTTGTATTTATCATACTCTTGTTTTAGACGATCTCTGCTTTCTTTTCTTGATAATAATACTGCTGCAGTTGCTGCACCAATACCTAGTACTGCTTTAAAAAAGTTACTTGATTTTGCCATAATAATCACCTTGTCCTTTAAGAAATTAGTTTTTCACTAGTTCTAATTCTGCTTCCGTCAAAGTACGATATGCACCTTTTGACAGATTATCATCTAGTTTTAAGCTTCCGATTTGAACTCGCTTTAATTTAGTTACCTCATTTTCAATTGCGTGAAACATCCTTTTTACTTGGTGGTAACGTCCTTCTTGAATTGTAACGTACACAATCCTTGGATTTTCCGTTAGTCCAAGCTTTGCAGGTTTAACCGGTCCATCTGATAATTTAATACCTTGTTCAAACTTTTGTACATCTTCCTCTGTTACAGGCAGTGCTGCTTCAACACGATATACTTTCGATACGTGTTTATTCGGACTCATTACATCATGATTAAATTGCCCATCATTCGTAATCAATAATAAGCCTTCAGTATCTTTATCAAGACGACCTACCGGAAATATGTCTAAATATTGGTAGTCTTCAATTAATCCGATAACCGTTAAGTGTTCTGCATCCTCTACAGCAGACACATAGCCTTCAGGTTTATTGAGCATCAGATAAATCTTATCAATATAAGTTATTTGTTCTCCATTGACTGTAATGATATCTGAATTCGGATCAATTTGTCGTTTGCTTTGTTTTTCTTTTTTGTTATTCACTTCAACAGCGTTCTGTTTAAGCAATTGTTTTACCTCACTGCGTGTTCCGACACCCATGTTCGATAAAAATTTATCCAATCGCATTATGAGATTCTCAACTTTCTACGTAACTTGCTTGGCAATTCACCTAAAAATTGGTCAGCAAGTCTTGTTTTCAGCGTGATACCGCCATAAACAACCATGCCGATAACAACCCCCACAATTAAGATAATCAGACTTCCGATTTTAGTTTGCGGTGACACAATCAGTTGCGTTACCCAATATGCTGCTTCAACACAAAGCATCATGATAAAGCCATAGATAAAGATTTTCGCAAACTGTATCCAAGTTTCTGTAAATGTAAACTTAGCATACTTTTTCAAAATATAAAAGTTACATATGTTCGCAAACAATAATGCGATACCTGTACTTAATACCGCACCTGCTGTATGGAATGCGACAATTAATGGGAAGTTCAAGACAACCTTAACGACGACTGCTGCTAATATAACAAACACTGTCAATTTCTGTTTATCAATTCCTTGTAGCATTGATGCTGTAATACTTAATAAAGAAATCAGCATCGCGACGGGTGCGTAGAAGAATAATAAACGACTTCCGTCAAAGTTACTGCTATAGAACACTGTATATAACGGTGCTGCTAAAGCCATAATACCTAAACTTGCTGGAACAGTGATGAACATCAATACACCTAATGATGTTCTGATTTGACGATGCATTTCTGATAATTCCCCTGACTCATAAGTTTTAGTGATATAAGGGATTAAACTAATCGCGAAACCAGCAGCTAAAGATGTTGGTATCATCACAATTTTATTTGTTGTCATATTCAAGATTGTAAAGAAGTAGTCATGCAATTGTTGCGGTACTCCTGCCATACCTAACGCATTGTTATGTGTTAATTGGTCTACAATATTGAATAATGGGAAGTTCAAACTCACAATGACAAACGGGATACTATAAGAAATAATTTCCTTATACATTTTTGAATATGGTACATCTAAACCAGTGGTATCAGACGCTACCATTTTATCAATATGCGGTTTACGCTTACGCCAGTAATACCATAGCGTAAAGATACCGACGATAGCACCGATTGCTGCCGCGAACGTAGCGACACCATTCGCCATCAATACTGATCCACCCATCACATTTAACACGACATAACTGCCGCCTAAAATGAAAATAATACGTGCAACTTGTTCAGTTACTTCAGAAACAGCTGTAGGTCCCATAGATTTAAATCCTTGGAACACACCTCGCCAAGTTGCAAGTAACGGAATGAAGATAACAACTGTACTGATAATACGAATAATCCACGTGATGTCTTCGACAGTCCAGCCGCCCTCTATGTTTGATTTATGCGCAAGTGTCACATTGGCAATCAATGGTGATAATGCATATAAAATAATAAAACCGATAACACCGCTGATTGACATAACGATAAAACTTGATCGATATAACTTTTGACTGACATGATATGCACCGATTGCATTATATTTCGCAACATATTTTGATGCGGCCAATGGCACACCAGCAGTTGCTACCGCAATCGCAATGTTATAAGGTGCATATGCATAGTTGAACGGGGCCAAGTTTTCTTCTCCGCCGATAATGGCATAAAACGGAATGATAAATAGCACACCTAGTATTTTAGTTATTAAAATACTTACCGTTAGAAGAAAGGTCCCTCTTACTAATTCTTGACTTTCATTCATTACAATCTTCCTATCTGAAAATAATTTTAATCTTATCCTACTACCAACAATTGTCAGCAGTTACTTTTTTTCATTAGTATTATAGCTTAAAATAGTGTTAACAGGAAAGATTATATAAATAATTTCACAACAGTGTCAGAGAAATATATCGCAGGCACTGCAAAACAAACAAATGACTCACCTAAGCTTTCACAATAACCTAAATACAATACAGAAATCAAATTTAAAGGAGGCAGACGCGCATATTCATTTCAGCGCGTACCGATTATATGTATCAATCGATTATTATCGGCGGCGGACCCAGTGGTTTAATGTCTGCAGCAGCCGCAAGTCAAAACAAACAAAAAGTATTATTAATAGAAAAGAAAAAAGGACTCGGCAGGAAATTAAAAATTTCAGGCGGCGGACGATGTAATGTCACAAATCGACTGCCCTATGATGAAATTATTCGCCACATTCCAGGTAACGGAAAATTCTTATACAGTCCTTTTTCAGTCTTTGATAACGAATCCATTATTGAGTTCTTCGAATCTCGCGGTGTGAAACTTAAAGAAGAAGATCACGGCAGAATGTTCCCGGTTTCTAACCGTGCTCAAGACGTCGTAGATACTTTAGTTCAAGAACTCAAAAATAATAATGTTGAAATTAAAGAAGAAACTGCAGTCAAACATATTAAGCTAGATGAGGACGGCCATTTTATTGTGACAGATCAAAATGATCAAGTTTATCATAGTAAGACCGTTGTTATTGCGACGGGTGGGACAAGTGTTCCGCAAACAGGATCAACTGGAGATGGCTATACGTTTGCTGAGTCTCTCGGTCATACAATAACTGAACTCTTCCCTACTGAAGTCCCAATTACTTCTAAAGCACCTTTTATTATCAGGAAGACTCTAAAAGGATTGAGTTTAAAAGATGTCGCATTATCAGTGCTTAGAAAAAATGGCAAACCGCGTATCACACATCAAATGGATATGATTTTCACTCATTTTGGAATCAGTGGTCCAGCCGCATTACGATGCAGCCAATTCGTCTACAAAGAACAAAAATCTCAAAAGAAACAAGACATTCAAATGCAATTAGATGTGTTCCCTGACGAAAAAGAAAATGAGGTTCAAGCGCGTATCAAATCTTTAATTAAAGAAACACCAGATAAACTTGTTAAAAACAGTCTGCGTGGGATTATTGAAGAACGCTATCTCAACTTTATACTAGAACAAGCTGGTGTAGCTGAAGACACTACAGGTCATCATATTTCCAACCAACAAATCCTGACGCTTGCACAACTGTTCAAAGGTTTTACATTTACAGTGAATGGTACGTTACCTATTGAAAAAGCATTTGTGACAGGTGGCGGTGTTTCTATTAAAGAAATTGAACCGCATACAATGATGTCAAAAATTACACCTGGCCTATTTTTATGCGGTGAAGTTTTAGATATTCATGGTTATACTGGCGGTTACAATATTACAAGCGCATTGGTTACAGGCCGTGTATCAGGTATCAATGCCGGACAGTTTGAATAGTTTTCCACATAATTTAATCAACAAAATGAAAAATAGCCGAAACTGCATCGTAATTTTACGACCAGTTTCGGCTATTATCATTCAATTAGATACTATTAATTTCTAAACCTTCATCGCCCCAAGCTTTCATACCGCCTTCTACATTAACCGCATGAATATTAGGGTTTTGTTCTTTCAAGTAATTCACTACATTCGCACTGCGAACACCTGCAGCACAGATAATGTAATACGTATCATTCTCATTGAATTCATTAAGGTTATCAGGAATTTCATTCATTGGAATAGTTGTTGCTCCTGGAATAATACCTTTCGCTGTTTCTTCGTTTTCTCGGACATCAACGATATGAATTGGTTCATTATCGAACATTTTCTTTTTCAATTCATCAGCTGTGATTGATTCCATAACTTAATCATCCTCCTTTATTATTTAGCTACAATATTAACTAATTTTTGCGGAACTGCGATGACTTTCTTGATGTCTTTATCCCCTATATCTAATTTAACATTCTCATTGTGTAACGCAATATCTTCCATTTCTTCTTTTGACGCATCTTTTGGAATGAAGACTTTTGCTCTTACTTTGCCATTAACTTGGACAACGATTTCAACTTCGTCATCTACTAACAATGCTTCATCGAAATCTGGCCAAGGTTGGTAACTGATTGTCTCATCATGACCTAATTTAGCCCATAGTTCTTCACCTAAGTGTGGTGCAATTGGTGATAACATTTTAACGAAACCTTCAACATATGGTTTGTATAATTGATCAGCTTTATAACCTTCATTGATGAAGACCATCAATTGACTGATTGCTGTGTTGAAGTTCAATGTATCAAAGTCTTCTGTCACCTTTTTAACAGTTTGGTTATAAACTTTTTGAAGTGACTTATCATCTGTATCTACAATTTTAGAAGATAATGAGCCATCTTCATTCACAAACAATCTCCAAACACGGTCTAAGAAACGTCTTGAACCATCTAAACCTTTTTCACTCCATGCGATTGCCGCATCTAAAGGTCCCATAAACATTTCATATAAACGTAATGTGTCAGCACCGTGAGAACGGATGATATCATCAGGGTTTACAACGTTACCACGAGATTTACTCATTTTTTCGTTACCTTCACCTAAGATCATACCTTGGTTGAATAATTTTTGGAATGGTTCTTTCGTTGGTACAACGCCTAAATCATAAAGCACTTTATGCCAGAATCTTGCATAGAGTAAGTGAAGTACAGCGTGTTCTACACCACCGATATATAAATCAACCGGTAACCAATGTTTTAATTTTTCTGGATCTGCTAACATTTCATCGTTATGCGGATCAATATAGCGTAAGTAGTACCAGCAACTGCCTGCCCATTGCGGCATCGTATTCGTTTCACGACGACCCTTCATACCAGTTTCTGGATCTACAACGTTTACGAATTCATCAATATTCGCAAGTGGAGATTCACCAGTACCAGAAGGTTCGATAGAATCAGTTTCTGGTAATAATAATGGTAATTCATCAGTCGGAACAGTTGTCATAGTGCCATCTTCCCAATGAATAATTGGAATAGGTTCACCCCAATAACGTTGACGGCTGAATAACCAGTCACGAAGTTTATAATTGACTTTTTTCTCGCCGGCACCTTTTTCTTCTAACAATTCAATTGCTTTTGTAATGGCTTCAGCATTATGCAAGCCATCTAAAGCACCAGAATTTACATGTGGACCATCGCCTGTGTATGCCGCTTCTGAAATATCTCCGCCTTCAATAACTTCTTTGATTGGCAAATCAAATTTTTGTGCGAATTCATAGTCACGTTCATCATGCGCAGGAACAGCCATCACAGCTCCTGTACCATAAGATGATAAGACATAGTCCGCAATCCAGATCGGTAATTTTTCACCAGATAATGGATTAATCGCATAAGCACCAGTGAATACACCTGTTTTGTATTTTGCTAAATCTGTACGTTCCAAATCAGATTTCATAGAAGCATCTTTTTGGTATTTTTCCACTTCTGCTTTATGATCTTCTGTTGTAATTTGAGAGACTAACTCATGTTCTGGACTTAATACTGCGAAAGTCGCACCATAAATAGTGTCTGGACGTGTCGTAAACACATCAATTTTACCGCCATGATTTTCAACTTCAAACGTAACTTTTGCCCCTTCAGAACGACCAATCCAGTTACGTTGCATATCTTTAATTGATTCAGGCCAATCTAAATCTTCTAAGTCTTCTAATAAACGGTCTGCATATTCTGTAATACGAAATACCCATTGACGCATAGGACGACGATATACTGGGAAACCACCACGTTCTGAAACGCCATCTACAACTTCTTCGTTAGATAAAACCGCTTTAAGCTCAGGACACCAGTTCACAGCTACTTCATCAACATAAGCTAAACCTTTATTGAACAGTTGGATGAATACCCATTGTGTCCATTTATAATAGTCAGGATCTGTTGTGCTTAATTCTCTATCCCAGTCATAACTGAAACCTAATTCTTGAATTTGGCGTTTAAACGTTTGAATATTCTTTTTAGTGAATTCACGTGGATCATTACCTGTATTCAACGCATATTGTTCTGCCGGTAAACCGAAAGCATCCCATCCCATAGGATGTAACACGTTGTACCCTTGCATACGTTTGTAACGTGAAATAATATCTGTTGCTGTATAACCTTCAGGGTGCCCAACATGAAGTCCAGCACCTGATGGATACGGGAACATATCTAAAGCATAAAATTTCTTTTGACCCAAGTTATCGTTCGTTTTGAACGTTTTGTGTTCTGCCCAATAATCTTGCCATTTCTTCTCAATTTCTTGATGATTAAAACTCACTTTGCTTTCCTCCTAATAAAAAAATACAACTCAAACTATTATGCTTTGCTTATGAAGGACGACATTGTGCCGCGGTACCACCTTCATTCGTATCTTCTACGCACCTCATACATAATAGCTCGAGCTGTATTATTCTTAATATAATCGTTGGTAAGTTCATTTAAATGACTTAACTGGTTTGCACCGAACACCAGCTCTCTTGATAAGTCCATTAAATTACTACTCCATATACACTTATAACTATATTTTATTCTAACTCTTAATGCAAGTCTTAAATTCCTAGTCACCGCTTCTATTCTCATTGATATATAAATGAAGTTATTCTACGTCCCTGCTTATCCATAAAAAGAAAAAACAAGATATACCACGTATACCTTGTTTAAACATCAAATTCATCTGGTGATAAACGTTTATCATATATAAATAAGAAAAACATCGAAATAAACAATAAGCCCATCATCGTTAAGAACATGGCTTGCATATTGAAACTGTCAACTAAAATACCGCCGATTAAAGGTCCGAATGCTTTACCGACCGTCGCTGCTGAATTAACAATACCTTGATAAGCACCTTGTTTACCTTCAGGCGCTAATTGATTCGCAATAGTTGGAACGGCTGGCCATACGAACATTTCACCAAGCGTTAAAATGATCATCCCAATCACAAATACTGAAAATTGCTCCGCAAAGCTTGTCACAAAGAATGACACGATGAATACGCAAATTCCGACAAACATCTGTTTTTTCAAATTACCTCTAAGTAAGCGAATAACCGGATAAATTAAAGGTTGGGCTACTAAGATCATAATACCGTTAATTGTCCACAGAACACTGTATTGAGACAATGAAATATTCATTTCTTGAGTGAATGAAGCGATAGTGCTTTCCCATTGAATATATGCAATCCAACAAATTGAAAACATAACACAAAGTAATAACAAAGCTACAAAACGTTTGCGATATTTCTTTTGTGCCCATTGGTTTGCATCGGGTATTTTAACTTTACCGCGATATTGTAAATTAAATCGTGTCACTGCCACGATAAAGAATGCGACATACATTAACAAGTTTGCGATAAAAATGTAATTAAAGCTGAGTTCAGCTACATACCCAGCAATAGCAGCTCCAAATGCGACACCTAAGTTTTGTGCTAAATAGATCGCATTAAAAGTTTGGCGTCCACCATTCGGCCAAACTGCACCTGCCATCGCATAAATTGCCGGGATAATGATACCGCCGCCAAATCCTAACATGACTAACCATACCGCATATAAAGGCCACCCATGATAGAAATTCAATAATGTCGTTGCGCATAAACAAATCACTGCACCGCTCATAATCGTAATAAAACCACCGAGCTTATCAAAGAAAAAACCACCTAATAAGTTCCCGACAACCATACCTAAAGAGTTGATCATTAAAACCATTCCGGCAGTCGTCAAACTCTTCCCTAATTCCTGACTCATATAAATCGTATTTAAAGGCCATAAAAAACTAGCACCCATAATATTGATGGCCATACCAATAACTAACCACCAAATGGATTTAGGCATATTCATACTGTTCCACCCACTTTCTATTCTTTTTATCTTTTTCTCAGGCAAAAACGTTCTGTATTTTTACCAATAAAAATTTCGCAAACAGAGACAAATAACTGTAAGCGAAACGTGTTTAGGATTTATATTGAATTGAATTTTGGATTTTGCAACCAAATCATCTTACTATAATTTTCAAATGAATAAAAGACCTAATTCGGATTTTCTCCTCAACATGTCCCTTCAATTTATGGTAAAATCTTACAATGGATTAATTTAAGAAAGGAAAATGTCATATGGGTCGATATTTTACGTATGCATTTGAAGATAAACGTTATCATACATGGAATTACCATTTAAAAAATAGATTCGGACAAAAGATATTTAAAGTCGCATTAGATGGAGGCTTTGATTGCCCAAACCGTGACGGCACTGTTGCACATGGCGGTTGCACATTCTGCTCAGCTGCAGGAAGTGGTGACTTTGCGGGAAATCGTGCAGATCCGATTGATGTACAATTTAAAGAAATTAAAGAACGCATGCATGAAAAATGGCATGAAGGTAAATATATTGCTTATTTCCAAGCCTTTACAAATACACACGCACCTGTCGAAGTGTTAAAAGAAAAATTTGAACCTGTGTTGAAAGAACCTGGTGTTGTCGGCTTATCCATTGGAACAAGACCTGACTGTCTTCCTGACGATGTGGTTGAATACTTAGCCGATTTAAATAAACGTACGTATTTATGGGTGGAATTAGGATTACAAACCGTACATCAAGAAACTTCCGATTTAATCAACCGTGCACATGATATGCAGACATATTATGATGGTGTTGCTAAATTGAGAAAACATAATATTAACGTGTGTACCCACATTATTAATGGTTTGCCTGGTGAAGATTATGACATGATGATGGAAACAGCAAAAACTGTCGCACAAATGGATGTTCAAGGTATCAAAATCCATCTATTACACTTACTTAAAGGCACACCGATGGTAAAACAATATGAAAAAGGCATGTTGAATTTTATGTCACAAGAAGAATATGTCAACTTAGTTTGTGATCAATTAGAAATCTTGCCACCTGAAATGATTATTCATCGTATTACAGGTGATGGCCCAATTGATTTAATGGTTGGACCAATGTGGAGTGTTAATAAGTGGGAAGTGCTGAATGCGATTGATGCAGAATTAGCACGTCGTCATTCCGCACAAGGTGAACATTATCAACCTGTAGAGAAAGTAGAACAATCATGAAAGTAGAACGTATTTTACCTTTTGCGAAGTCATTAATTATTTCTCACATCAATGAAACTAGCACAGTAGTAGATGCTACGTGCGGCAATGGACATGACACATTATTTTTAGCCCAGCATGTTCCAAAGGGGCATGTGTATGGGTTTGATATACAGGAAGCGGCTATCAAAGCAGCACGAGAGAAAGTAAAAGATTATAACAACACTACTTTGATCTTAGATGGACATGAACATGTATCACGCTACATCAAACAAGAAGATTTGCCGATTGATGCGGCAATCTTTAATTTAGGATACTTGCCTAAAGGTGATAAACATATTGTGACGACTTCTGAAACTACTATACAAGCCATTGAGTCACTTTTTGAAATGTTAGCACCAGAAGGTATTATTGTAATTGTGATTTACCCTGGCCATCCTGAAGGTCGAATAGAAAGCAATGTTGTCTTTGAATATCTTCAACAATTCGATCAACAAAAAGCACATGTCTTACAATACGGTTTTATTAACCAACAAAATAATCCACCTTATATTTGCGCGATTGAAAAAAGATAATATCTGAGTATAAAAATAAGAGCAGTTACCGCATAATGCGATAGCTGCTCTTGTTGTATTTAAATTTAGTTAAATAATTTATCTACACTTTTAGTTGTTTCTTTTAATACTTCTACAGAGTGGCTAAACTCTTTAGTTTCTCTTTCATTTAAAGGTGTTTCATAAATTTTCACTGCACCTGCACGGTTTACAAGTGTTGGTACACCGATGTAAACATCTTTATGACCGTATTCACCTTCTAAGTAACTTGAAACTGTTAATACAAGATTTTGGTTACGTAAAATGGCTTTAGAAATGTGTAATAAGCCCATTGCGATACCATAATAAGTTGCGCCTTTAGCTTTAATGATGTCATAAGCTGCATCACGTGTATTTAAGAAGATTTCTTCAATACGTTTTGCACGTTCAGGATCACCATTTAAAATATCATATAAATTTTGACCTGCAATACTTGCTTGTGACCATACTGCTAATTCTGAATCACCATGTTCACCAATAATGCTAGCATTAACACTTTCAGGTGCTACACCGAATTCTGCACCTAATTCATATTTGAAACGTGCTGTATCTAGAATTGTACCAGAACCGATAACACGTTCTTTTGGTAAACCAGAAACTTTTTTAGTGACATAAGTAAGCACATCTACTGGGTTAGCAGCAATTAAGAAAATACCATCAAAACCGCTGTCCATAATTTGACCCACAATTGATTTGAAGATTTTAGTATTTTTTTCTACTAAATCTAAGCGTGTTTCACCAGGTTTTTGGGGTGCACCTGCAGTGATAACAACTAAATCAGCATCTGAACAATCAGCATATGAACCTGCTGTAACGATAGATGGTGATTCACCATAAGGCATACCATGGTTTAAGTCTAGTACATCGCCTTTTACTTTTTCTTCTACTAAATCAATAATTACTAATTGATCAGCAACACCTTGTGCTACCATAGCGAATGCATAACTAGAACCTACTGCACCATCGCCTACTAAAACTACTTTATTCGCTTTTACATTACTCATATTACTTACCCTCTCCAATTTAGAATCGCTTCTATGTGATTTATTTCACATATACAAGATACCAATTTCAGCCTATAAAATCAATGCGAAATGCTTGGAAATTTTACACATTGTAAACATTTACCGACAATACAAAAGACGCTGTAATGGTAAAGGTTATTACAGCGCCTTTTTGATTAAATTTCAATTTGATCATCAATGTCATTTGGTATAAAACCTAATGCATTGACTTTGTTATTTAAATAACTAAGAATATAACGCATGACTAACGGACGCTCTGGTTCATTATGAATTTCATGGTAGAGTCCTTCCCATGCTTTATAATAAAGTTCGTCTGTTTTTACACGTTTTTTGATTTCTACAATCGCATCGGTGTCTAAAATTTGATCTTCTTTCCCATACATTAAGCACATTGGGATACTTTGGATGTCTTCTAAATGTTCTAAAGTCTTTTTCATGACATGAACAACTTCTTTATACCAATGGTAAGATACTTTTGTCAGCATCAAACCATCTTCTTTAGTTTCTCTTATAACTTCTTCATTTCTTGTTAAATGCTCTGGTTCAATGCCTACATTAAAGCGCATATCTTTAACGCCTGCACCAATATTAGATGTAAATAGATTTTTGCGTGTTTTAGCATTTGTCTTAAACGCAACTAATGGCGAAAGTAAAATAATACCTTCAATCGGCAACTCAGTTCTTTCCATTAAATTTAATGTAATCAAACCGCCTAAGCCGACACCCATTAAAAATGTAGGTAATTTATATTCACTCGCTATTCTCAACCATTCCAATATATGTTCGTGATAGACTTCAAAGTTGTCGATTTGACCTTTATTAGATCTTGAAGTTTGGCCTTGTCCAGGCAAATCACCCATAATCACATGATATCCATTTCGTCTGAGTGATGTAATCACATAGGCATATCTGCCTGTATGTTCTAATATATTGTGAGCAATAACTATGACACCTTTTGCTTCACTTTCTGTTTCCCACTTCCACATATCAACGACTACCCTTCTACTGAATTAATTACTATTATTGTATCAAAACGAACCGATTAAAATCTATTTAGAACTGACATATATACTCAACGGAATTAAGGATAACCTTTTTAGTATTGTGTTCTTTTCTCATATCAATTACATAATTTACTATTCGTGTTATTTATAAATAAATAAGTATATTTGTATATTGTTAACGTTTTCATACATTTATGAAACATGATACACTATTTTTAACAGAGTTGTATGGGAGGAATTTACATGCCATTAGTCAAAGATTTTTTTATCAGTTTATCAAATAACACTTTTTTGAACCAAGCAGCACGAAAATACGGACCTATGTTAGGTGCCAGTAAAGTAGTTGTTGGTAACTCGATTGATGAAGTTATTAAGACAATCCAAACACTTAATGATAAGGGGATTACGGTGACTGTCGATTGTCTTGGTGAATTTGTAGATTCAAAAGAACAAAGTATTAAAGAAAAGAAAATTATTTTAACTGTACTACAAGCAATTTACGACAACGATTTAGACGCACATATTTCTCTTAAAATCAGTCAATTAGGCGCAGAGTTCGATGTAGATTTGGCAGAACAGAACTTAAGAGAAATTGTAGAAAAAGCAAAGTCACTTGGTAATATTCATATCAATATTGATACCGAGAAATATGCAGGCTTATCAAATATCCTCTACGTATTGGATGAATTATCAAAAGATTATGATAACATCGGAACAGTAGTTCAAGCTTATTTATATTCAGCCGACAATATGATTGAAAATTACCCGCACATTCGATTACGTTTAGTCAAAGGTGCTTATAAAGAAAATGCGTCTATCGCCTACCAAACTAAAGAGGACATCGATGAGAATTACATTAAGCTTATCGAAAAAAGACTGAAAAGTGCGAAGAATTTTACATCTATCGCTACACATGACCACAAAATCATTGAACATGTTAAAAATTTCATTAAAGAGAACAACATAGATCGTGATAATTTCGAATTTCAAATGTTGTATGGTTTCCGTTCAGAGTTAGCTTATGAAATTGCCGAAGACGGTTATCATTTCTGTATCTATGTTCCATTTGGCGAAGATTGGTTCGGATACTTTATGCGACGTTTAGCTGAACGTCCGCAAAATTTAAATTTAGCTGTCAAAGAATTTGTGAAACCTGAAACACTTGCTGTAGGCGCTGGCGCAATTGCCGCAGTTATTGGTTTAAGTTTCGGTCTCAAAGGCTTAAAGAAACGTAAGTAAATACTGTATTCATGAAAAAGGCAAGACCACTATCGGCCTTGCCTTTTGTCTGTTATTTTTAATTCATAAACACTTATTGAATTGATTTTAATAAGTTTGCCATTTCAATTGCAGCCATTGCTGATTCTGCACCTTTATTGCCTGCTTTTGTACCTGCTCGTTCGATTGCTTGTTCAATTGTCTCAGTTGTTAGTACACCGAAGATTACTGGCAACCCTGCTGTATCACTCACTTTTGATACGCCTTTTGCAACTTCATTACATACATAATCATAATGAGATGTTGCTCCGCGAATGACACAACCCAATGTAATCACTGCATCATACTTATTTGTTTCTGCTAATTTTTTAGCAGCTAGTGGAATTTCAAATGCACCTGGTACATATGCTACATCAATATTATCATTTTCTACTTCATGACGGACTAATACATCTTTAGCCCCTTCTAATAAGCGACCTGTAATAAAATCATTAAAACGACTCACAACAATACCGATTTTTAAATCTTTACCTAATAGTTTACCTTCAAAGTTCATGTTAATTCCTCCAATAATATCGTTAAAATTTATTAAATCATGTGTCCCATTTTTTCTTTTTTCGTTTGCATATAATCATGATTGTGACTACATTCAGGTACAATCAGTTCAATTCGCTTTTCAACTTCAATACCATAATGTTTTAACCCTTTGAATTTTTCTGGGTTATTACTTAACAAGTTCACTTTTTCAATGCCGAAGTGTTTTAAAATTTCAGCAGCATGATAATAATCTCGTAAATCTTCTTCAAAACCTAATGCTAAATTCGCAGTGACTGTATCGTGACCTTGTTCAATCAGTTCATAGGCTTTCAGTTTATTAATTAAGCCAATGCCTCGACCTTCTTGTGGTAAGTAAATCACCATACCGTTGTGTTCATCGATGTATTTCATTGCTGCTTCTAATTGAGCACCACAGTCACAACGTTGACTATGGAAAATATCACCTGTCAGACAAGATGAATGAATACGTACATTTTCAACGTTTTGAATGTCACCTTTAACAATTGCTACAATTTCATCATGTGAATAATCTGATTCAAATCCATACATATCAAATGTACCGAAATCTGTAGGTAATTTTACTTTAGCTTTTGCATGCATGTGCTGTTCATGCAATTTACGGTAATGAATTAAAGATTCAATAGTAATCATTTTTAATTGATATTTTTCTTTAAATGCTTGGAGTTGCTCACCTTTAGCCATTGTGCCGTCTTCATTCATGATTTCACAAATGAGACCTGCTGGTTTTGAACCTGTCATACTTGCTAAATCTACAGCCGCTTCCGTATGTCCTGGACGTACTAGAACCCCGCCGATTCTAGCAATCAATGGAAATAAATGACCTGGTCTATTAAAATCTGCACTTGTACTCTCATCATTAATCAAAGCTTTAGCTGTCAGCATTCTCTCAGCAGCGCTGATACCTGTCGTAGTATCGATATGATCAATACTTTCAGTAAATGCTGTACCAAATGCATCGCTGTTATCTTTAACCATCGGCTCTAAATTTAATGAGCGTGCGATAGAAGGAGCTAGAGGTGCACAAATTAAACCACGTGCTTCTCGTGCCATAAAATTGACTGTATTTTCATTCATCAATTCCGTTACAGCTACTAAGTCCCCTTCATTTTCTCGGTCTTCATTATCCACAACAATAATACTTTCACCTTGTTTTAGTGCTTCAACTGCACTTTCGATATCATCAAATTGCATTTCTGAACACTCCTCTTAGAATCCGAATTGCGCTAATTTATCTGGCGTTAATTCAGTATTTTGATTTGAAATTGCTTTTTGTACATATTTAAATAACATATCCGCTTCCAAATGCACGGTATCACCGACACGCTTTTGACCTAAAATCGTTGCGCGTTTTGTTTCTGGAATTAAATGAATATCAAATTGGCCTTCTGCTAATCTGAAAATCGTTAAACTTGTTCCATCAACCGTGATTGAACCTTGTTGAACCATTTGGTCAGTAATAGATTTAGGACATTGTATGGTCATGATATTAGAATTAGATGACGGTCTGATTTTTAGTACTTTTCCGACTTCATCGACATGACCTAACACAAAATGGCCACCAAATCTGCCCTGACTCGGCATAGCACGTTCAAGATTGACCGAGCTGCCTTTAGTCAGTTGATTGAGATACGTTTTATTTTCTGTACCTTTGATAACATTCACATCAAAGGATTTCTGATTAAAGGAAGTTACTGTTAAACATGCACCATTGACACTGATTGAATCGCCGATATGCATATCTTCTAAAATTGTTTCACATGCTATCGAGAGTTTTATGACATTTTGTTCTGTCACAAGGCGATCAACCGTACCGATTTCTTCTACAATACCGGTAAACATGAAATCACTTCTTTCTTAATACAACTTTGATATTTTGATCGATGATTTCAGAATGGTCAATTTCAAATTGAGGAGTTTGTTCTAAAGGAAGTACATTGTCAGTTTGATAAAACTGATACTTGCCAGAACCTCCAATTACTTTCGGGGCGTAGTAAAAAATCAGTGTTTGGACACACTGTGATTGGAGAAATTGTGAAGTCACTTTAGGTCCGGCTTCTACATAGACTGAGCCGATACCTCTTTGATATAAATCTTTTAAAATAGTTTCAATAGAACAATCATCTAATACAATGATTTGAATATTAGACCCATGCTCTTTTGTTTTTAATTGTGTATTTTCTGTATACACAAGCACAGGTGTCAGTTGATCAATAAATAAAGTTTGTGTGAAATCCAAATGACCGCTTCTCGCTAACACCACACGTACAGGCTGTCTTTCTCCTTCTAACCTTACCGTTAAACTCGGATTGTCAGCTTGTACAGTACCTGCACCGGTTAGAATAGCATCAAGTCTTGCTCGATGTTTAAACACATCCTGTTTCACACCTGGATTTGTAATCCACTTACTTTGACCGTTATCTGTCGCTTGCTTTCCATCTAAACTGACACTAACCTTTAAAGTTACTTCAGGTATCTGTGCTTGTTTAGCTTTGAAAAAATCTGTATACATAGCTTCTGCTTGTGCATCATGCTGATATTCCACTTCTATACCTGCTTCAGTTAAAATCTCATCACCAGGTGAATCTAAAGTTATATCTTTCATCGCATATACAACTTTTGAAATACCTGCTTCAATGATTTTATTGACGCAAGGCGGTGTAGAACCAAAGTGTGTGCAAGGTTCAAGCGAAACATAAATCGTTGCGCCTTCTGCATCTGCACCTGCCATATCTAAGGCTTGTACTTCCGCATGACGTTCACCTTGTTTTAAATGCGCACCTAAACCGACAATTCTGCCTTCTTTAACCACGACAGAACCAACAGCAGGGTTCACACCCGTTTGGCCTTCAGCCATTTTTGCTAATGCAATCGCATTTTGTAAAAATCGATTCAAACAATCACCTCATTAAAATAAAAAAATTCCGTCACCTAACTAAAGAGGCAACGGAAAAAATGTATCATTACCGTATTTAAACAGAGTCCACCCATGTTAAAAATTGCTAACACAAACTAGACTTCACTTAAATACGCGTTTTAAATCATATTTAATGACGTCTTGATTCTTTCTCCCATCCAGACTTTCACTGTCGGCTCTAGATTCACACTAGATCAGCCATACTCTAAAATAGAGTACAGGTCGCAGGCTTATGTTTTTACTGCCGGTTGGGAATTGCACCCTGCCCCGAAAGAATATTATGAAATTGTTTCTGAATCGAACGAGCAATACTTTGCTCATATATTTATCATAGCTTATTTTAATTTAACTGACAATAATTATTACTTAATGATTATCTATTCTCCGAATGAAATTCATATAAACTATTAACCGCTTGTACAGATTGACGCACAATCATATTGACACCATTTCGTGCTTGGTTGATGCCATTGGTAATCTGACCAATCGCAATTAAGTGTGGCAGTGTTCCGTATCTCGGGCTGATGACTTGATTTGTTTCAGGCACAATTTGAATGCCGCCCATCGGATGCGCTTGCACAATTTGTCTATTCGCAATATCAATTAAAAAGCCGTCATCTTCATCTAAATCTTTTAATTGTGTTCTAGGTCCAGTCGCATTAATCACAACATTATATTGTTCAGTTTCGTTTGAATCTTTATATTTGAAAACAAAGGTATCATTTTCTTGTACAACTTTTTCTAAATCTTTTTTGATTAACAAGTGTCCCGCTTCTATCTCTTCTATAAGCAAACGTGCTGTGCGTGGCGGCATTGGGTTGGAATTCGCTTTTAAAATCGGCATGTAGCGTTTCATAAACTCCCTTTGATCTTCAATGCTTAAACTATTCCAAATCCAGTTCATATTTTCTTTTATCGTTTCTAATAAACTTTGGAATACACCTAATATTTCTGGGTGAGCTAAATCATATTTTAAATCTTTAATTGGGTCGCCGACTTTTCGATTGATAAGCTGTTGAAGTGGGATATTCAAATCCTCACACTCTTGCTTAAAGAGATGAATAGCAGTCTCTAGTGGAACTACACCAAAATGAGATTTAATAATCTGATTAAAGTTTTCTTTAGTTAGATACTTTAATGTAATTTCTGGCATTTCCCCTCTGACACTCGGCAACTCTCCACGTCGACTCACAGCCGTCAATGGTAAGTTAGGATGATGCTTCACAACATAACGAATAACATCAAGACTAGATAAACCTGTTCCGATTACTGCGATATCATCCGTATCTTCCACTGTATTTAATGTTTCATATGTGGGATAAGGTGATTTAATAAATCCTTTTAATCCTTTTAACTGGTATGGGTCATGATAAGCCATCGTACCGACTGTCAAAAAGACATAGTCATATTGACGACATGCCTCTTGTTCATGATTGGTACAAATAAAGTATTGAATATGCGCATCTTTTTCAAAACCTTTTTCCAAGTACATTTCAGTCGCTTTTTCAGTAATAATATGAATATTGTCATACATGTCATTAAATTTATCGAGGTAACTTTTCATATAATGTCCAAAGACAAATCTTGGTAAATAAGTCGCATTCTCAAATTTAAATTCATTTTGTTGTTGATACCAATGATAGAACTCTTCCTTATCTTTAGAATTTAATGACATATCCTTACTTGGTAAATTAATTAGTAATTGTGAGCTGTCATTTTGAAATGGTACACCTTGTCCCATATTTTTAGCATTGTCATAAACATCAATGTCTAGTTCTTTGAAATATGGGTGCTGTTCTAATTGTCTTAAAATACTGACACCTGCAGTGCCCATTCCGATTATTGCAACACGCATACAAATAACCTCCTACTCTTCCTACATAACTACCCTGTTTATTACTTCACCTTCTATTATGCAACAAACAAAAATAAAGCGAAACAATTAAATCACATTCATTTAATCATTTCGCTTTAAACTATATATTATATTGAATTATTATTGATGTTCTTTGTCATCTTTATAAACAAATAACTTGTAGTATTTACCTTCAGTATTAATCTTTTTATAGAAATCTGCAATAAGTGATGCGTTGCTTTCTGCCCATTTGATATCTGTTGCATATTGGTGTTCACCAGGATTCTTAGGATTCCATCTCATACTATATAACGTATTTTGATCTGGATTTGATAAGAAGTGCTTATGAATAAATTCTGCACCACCATCAATCGCTTTTTCTGGTGTATCCCAACCATGTTTTTTAGCATATTCAGCACCCGTTTTAATCGGGTCTTCATCTAATGCGCCTACACCATAGAAATTGTAGTATTTTTTACCATCAATTTCTACACCTTTTGATAATTCACTTTTTACAGCACCTGTTTCCAAGATAGCATGTGAAATTAAGTATACTTCATTTACTTGTCGTTTTTTAGCTGCATGAATAAAGTCTTCAGTATGTGCTAATAATGTAGGTCTGTCAGCAAGCATACGCTTGATTCTATTTTTATCGATACCTTGATATTTAGATAAATCTAAGAATTGATACTTTTGAGTTTTATCATCGATAAATTTTTCACTGTCCATGGCTTTCTTGATCTCTGTTCCTGTAGCATCATGCCATCTATCATTTTTGTCGGAAACTTGTTGGCTTGTATAGTTATTAATTTGTTTTTTAGCTGCTTGATTCAGAGTTACGTCCAAATGTTCAACTGTTTCTTCTTTTTTAACATGTTTAAACAATATTTGGTCGGAAATCATAGAAAAGAAAATATAACCTGTCACAGCCAAAATAACAAGCAGCCCTATAATTGCGAAGATAGAGCCTTTCTTGTGTTTCGTCATAATTACACCTCTTAGGTCAAGTTAAAGTGAACTGCTTAACACTATGTAATACGGTGTTGAAGCTTCTCGGCGCATTCATGATGACTGATTTATTTCCTACCGAGCTATCCCCATAGTTCCTACGGTTTTATAACACTTAAAAATTATTTCGTTTTGATTCTAAATCTTAACACTTTTTGCAGTGTATCACAATTTAGAGTTATCCAACCACCATTCTATCATATCTTATTCCATAGAACGTGCTTGAAGTCAGAATGTAATATTGCTGTATTCTTTCAATAACATTTCTATAACCTCAGTACATGATTCGTGCAAAATAACATCCTTCAAATAAAAAACAGCCTATTTATCTACAGACATTTCTGTAATAAACAGGCGAATACTAGCTTTCGTTTTTAATTATTCCGGACGTTTGTACTCCATAATTATAAAACTAGCTGCTTCTGATCTATTCTTATAGTAGTAACGGTTCAAATCGATTGTACCTTCAATTTTGCCATCACGATACATCATTTCATTTGTCATATTATTAATCATTACAAAATCTGAACTATCTTTAATCATATCCAATTCATCATGGCGTGCGAAAAAGTGTTCTAAATTCAAGTGTGCGTAATCCATGGAATCCTCCCATCTATTAGTAAATTATGTTTAATCATGCTTATTATGTCGAAAACTACAATTTATTTTGTTAAATTATTTAATTCTACCCTTCTATTTAACACCTATTTTGTACATTTAGCAAATGAAAGAATTAATCCGCTTCGTTAAACTCAAACCAACCAGAAATAATATGTTATGTACAAAGATTGAAAGTGTGGAGTGATGAACATAGAGACATTAATCATCCGACACCAGGGTATCATTTATGCTTTATTAAAAAGATATAATATTAAGTATGATATTGACGAATATGCCCAACTTTTATCCATCAAAATGTGGTCATTATTACGACAATTTGATACGTCCATTCATAATAGCATGAGCGGTTATTTATTTCAAAGGCTGAACTACTATCTCATCGATTTATTTAGAAAGAAAAGTAAAGTTTTAGAAGAGAGTAATCAAGCAATCATCTCCGATATTAAAGATGCAAGTGATTACTCAGATTACAATTATCTCACGCAGTTGATCGCATCTGAATATTACTTGCTGCTTAATGACTATGAACGCATGTGGTTGAATTTAAAATTATGTGGTTATAAACAGTTCGAAATACAAACTTTGATGAAGAAGTCAGCGACTACAATCAGAAAGTATCAAATGCAAGTTCGCCATAAACTTGCACCTTTAAAACACTTTCTTAAAGGAGAGATGTCATAATGGTTGTTTGTGAACGTCCAAGAATTTTATATTTCACTTCCTACCCTCATCACACTTTCCAAATAGAATGTGTTTACAACATGTTTCATGGTTTAACGAAAGTACCATTAAAATCTTATATGAATGCATTATTAAGACGTGAATCACCTCAATCTAAATATGCATCATATGAATTGAAACAAATGCTCAATATTCGTAAACACTTGCCATTAATCGTGAATCAACAAACCATTTTATTCCCTATACAGAATAAACGTGCACCTATCCAACACTTTGTAAATGGTTTGGAAATCATAGGTCTAAAACAAGAACGCTATACGACAAGACTGATCTTTAAAAATGGTGTGCATTTAGTCGTAAACGCCCATTACTCGTTTGTGCATCGTAAGTGGTTAGAATGTATCTTCTTACATTTTATGACTTTTCATGACGCTGATTAAAGCGATTTTCTAACAACTTTTTTGTAAAGAATGCTGTAACGATTTTCATTAAAATACTTGCGACGATTAGCGATATAATGCCACCTACTAGAATTAATGCTAATTTTACAAGTGATAAATCGACTTGTGGATTTACAAAATATTGAACGACACTTAAACTCGTTAGTAAACCAAATAAAAATAAACCTAGTAATAATGCATTGATAAGTAGCATCCCAACAATAATTAAGAATAGTGACGCTGTCCCTTGATGACGCTTTTTAAAGATATGCGTTCTTAAAAATTGATTTGAAAACTTGATAGGCTGTTTATAAGTTAATGTATCAGTCTGATTGTTTTCTAAATCCTTTAAAACTTGGCTCAACTGATCTTTTTCTTTCTTATTTAGGAACCAAAGTTGCTTTTTTACTTTTGTTTCAAATTGCTCTTTTTTCACGACATCTATACACCTGCCCGGTAAAAATTTTAAAAAGAGGCAGAAATAACTTTACGATAAGGACTGATACCTTGGTAAAGATTATTTCTGCCTTTATTTTATACTAGAATCAATTATCATGATACTAGATTTCTCATTTAATTATAGAATTGAAAGTCCTGATTTTTGAATATCTTTTGCAAATCCTTCAACAGTATCTACTGATAATTCATTGATATCTCTGCCGATATTTGGAATTTTGCTGATAACGCCTGCTGGGCATGTGATAATATCTGCACCAATTTCATCTGCTTGAATGACATTAAATAATTCACGGCAACTTGCCCACAATAATTTTACACCTTTTTTAGAATGTGTTACTTCTACAGATTCTTTCATTAGTGGTAATGGATCCACACCAGTGTCCGCAATACGTCCTGCAAAGACAGAAACATAAGTTGGAACACCTTCTGTGACTGCATCTGTAATTTCTTTAACTTGTTCTAAAGTGTATACTGCAGTTACGTTTAATTGTACGCCGTCAGCTGATAATCTTTTAATTAAAGGAATTGTAGACTCACCTTTTGTATTCACAATTGGAATTTTAACGAAAACATTTTTACCATATTGTTTTAAAATTTCCGCTTCTTTTTCCATTGTTTCTAAATCATCCGCAAATACTTCAAATGAAATTGAAGCATCTGGAATTTCTTTCACAGCTTCCTCAGCGAATGCTTTATAATTTGTAACACCTGCTTTAGCCATTAAGCTCGGGTTTGTTGTGAATCCGTCTACCTCGTTATTTTTGTAAGCTTTTTTCATTTCTTCAATATCTGCTCCATCCGCAAATACTTCTACATTCAAATCTGCTTTTACCATAAAATAAGTGCCTCCTTATTACTGTTAACTTTCAATGCTGTCTAAAGTAACTTGATTATAACATTCCCCCGTTTAAATCGCGATTGATTAACTCACAGTAGAATTGTTAATAAAGGTTTAAAAAAGAAACCACAACCCTCTAAAATTTTATGATATTATAAAAGAATGTACAGAAACGGAGGTCATCATGTCACGGTCAAAACTTTATTTTTACCTTACTATAATCCTTATTATCATCAGTTTTAACTTTAACATGTATAATCCACTGTTAAACGAGCAGTTTCATTCAATTGCGAAAAAAATAATTACAAGCAGTGTTGTTAATGCAATTATCCTAATTATTGCGATCATTTTAGCAGATAAATCTATTAAACATTCAAAAGAACGTACAGATTGGATTCGTAAAGCCAGTAAAATATTACCTATCATCTTATTTATAGTGATTGTTATTCTTATCGTTACTTCTTTAATCTCATTTGGTATGATTAAATTTTAATTGACAATCCACTATAACAGTAGCATTATTTATATATTAAAAATGTAACGAGGCGATATTTTGCAGTATTTATATGTGTTCGTAGGAGGCGCACTAGGTGCCTTGCTGCGATTTGTCTTTTCACAATTAAATCATGGCCAAGGATTCCCAATCGGAACTTTTATTGCTAACTTAGCGGGTGCCTTTTTTATGGGTTTAGTCTCCGTCTTGGTAATTCAAACTTTTAAATCTAATCCTTTCCTCAAAAAAGGAATTACAACTGGATTTTTAGGTGCATTAACCACGTTCTCTACATTTCAATTTGAACTGGTAAAAATGTTTGAACATCAGCAATATATTTTACTTTTTGTCTACGCGATTTCAAGCTATATTCTTGGTTTAGCAGTATGCTATATCGGTAGTAAAGCTGGAGATGCCTTAAGTCATGAGTAACCTTTTATTAGTAATGCTTGGTGGCGGTTTAGGCGCTGTAGTCCGTGCAGCTGTCACAAATAGCTGTTCAAAACTATCTACTCAGCTGCCAGTAGCAACGCTTATTGTCAACTTAGTAGGCAGTTTCTTAATCAGCTTGTTATCAGGTATCGCAATTGCACAAGCTTGGTTGTCTCCATTGATTATTGTAGGATTTTTAGGCGGTTTAACTACTTTCTCTACCCTATCACTGGAATTAACCAATATGTTGACCACTAAGTCACAACGTATGCTTTTTATTGCGTATAGCTTTTTACAATATGGATTATGCTTTATGGCATGCATAATCGGTTATGTTATCGCATAAAAGAAGCGTTATCTTTTACAACTCTCTGTAAAGGGTAACGCTTCTTTTTGATTAATATGATTTATAAGATGGTACATCTGCGTCTATACTTTTATTTTGATTTAATAGATCTATGCGTTTCATTTGGTCGTCGGATAGCTCAAAGTCAAACACGTTGATATTTTCTTTAATGCGTGAAGGTGTGATGGATTTAGGAATCACAATAACATCATGTTGAATATGCCATCTCAATACAACTTGCGCAGGTGACTTCTCTACTTCTTCAGCGATAGCTTGAATTGTTTCATCTTTTAAGATGTCGCCGTTCATAAATGGTGACCAAGCTTCTGCTTGAATACGTTGTGCTTTAAGATACAACCTTAAATCATTTTGTGTTAAATAAGGATGAAATTCTATTTGATTAATCACTGGTTTAATCGATGCATGTGACAACAAACTTTCTAAATGATGCGGTTGAAAGTTGCTGACACCAATATTTTTAACTTTATTTTGTTTTAATAAATCTTCCATGCCTTTCCATGTATCAATCATTTCTTCTTCATTAGAGCCAGGCCAATGCATTAAATATAAATCTAAATAATTTAAATCAAGTTTATCTAAAGTTCGTTGATAAGCTTCTTCTACATTCATTCTGCCGTAATCATCTAACCATAGTTTTGAGGTAATGAATAAATCTGAGCGTTGTATGCCAGCAGCTTGAATACCCTTTTTAATGCCTTCTCCTACTTTTTCTTCATTTCCATAGCGTGCAGCTGCATCTATACTGCGATAACCGTGTTCTATCGCAAATGATACACGTTGTGCTAATTCATCACTATTTTCAATTCTATATGTGCCAAGTCCCAATTGTGGCATCGTTTGTCCATTATATAGCGTAAATGTATTCATTTTCTCTCTCCTTGCATCGTTGCTTTACCTTTATGCTATGCACAATGAATAAAACTGTAAAACATTTTGAATTAAAAATGCACTGCTAACTGTAAAATTACAGTCAACAGTGCATATTGTATTAATTAAATGATTCAATTTCTTCCATAACACGTTGTAAGTCTTCAACATTATATTGAATACGTCCATGGAAAACGAATTTATTAAAGTATTCATCTAATTGTTCTGGTCCAACTAGTACTTTAGTATTTGTTGTTTGTGCGTAATTTGAAATTGTCACTGCACCTTCATTTTTAGGATTGAAATAAAGTAATGCCATTGGTGTATATTTCAAATTCAATTCGCGCTTCAATGTATCTGCTAAGTGCTCAACTTCTTTTAATTGATTTGAGTAGTTTACAAATGAAGCTGATTGCTTATCATCATTTTCATCTAACACTAATGTTTGAGGATGACGTTTATCTAAATCCAACACATCAAAGACTTGTTCAATGGTTGGTAATGTACCGAATTGTTCTTGACTGATGCCATTATAAACATGTCCTTTAAGTAATTGAGAATCGATAATGTATAAGCCTGTACGTGTTAAGACTAAATGACTGATACGATCAATCGCATTAAAATCATTTTTAGGTAAGAAGATATTCGCCATAATATGCATATCTTCTGGTCGAATACGTTTTTCTTTAACCAAACGATCTCTGATACCGATTAAACGCATGTCTGTCACATACTCACTATGATTTTTCGAGAAGAGCTTCAGCGCATCGATTTCACGATCTTTTGCTGTCACTGTTTCATCGAAATCAGCGCGTTGTTTTGTGACCGCTTTTTTATGTTCGACGCGTTCTTTTTCAAGCTCGTCTTCATAATTTTCTTTTATACTTCTTTCTTTTGCCTCATATTGTTCCTCTGCTTTCAACTTAGCCTTTTTCTTACTGTTTAAGACAACTAAGAATAAGACAAAGAAGATAACAGCGACGACAATTGCTGCAATCAAACCAATTTCTAATGGTCCCATAACATATTCCGCTCCTTTACATATCTTACTCCCAATTATAAAGGAAAATATCGAATGTATCGATAATAAAATGTCACAAATTCAAAAACTGTATAGTTATGCTTGAACAGCTTCTTTTAATGCATCTACTTTATCTACACGTTCCCATGGTAAAGCAACATCCGTACGGCCAAAGTGACCATAAGCTGCTGTTTGTTTATAAATAGGACGTTTTAAGTCTAACATTTTAATGATACCTGCTGGACGCAAGTCAAAGTTAGCTCTTACCGCTTCTACCAATTTTCCTTCAGAAACTTTACCAGTTCCAAATGTATCAATTGAAATAGATACAGGTTCTGCTACACCGATAGCGTATGCAAGTTGTACTTCACATTTATCTGCTAATCCTGCTGCAACAATATTTTTAGCCACATAACGTGCTGCATATGCTGCTGAACGGTCTACTTTTGTAGGATCTTTACCACTGAAGCAACCACCGCCATGACGTGCAAGACCACCATAAGTATCTACAATAATCTTACGTCCTGTTAAACCAGCGTCACCTTGAGGTCCGCCAATCACAAAACGACCTGTCGGGTTAATGAAGAATTTAGTTTCTTCATCTAATAGCTCAGCTGGTACGATTGGATCAATCACATGTGTTCTGATATCACGTTGAATTTGATCTAATGACGCATCTTCAGCATGTTGTGTTGAAATAACAATCGTATCAATACGTGCTGGTTTATCATTTTCATCATACTCAACAGTAACTTGTACTTTACCGTCTGGTCTTAAGTAAGTTAATGTACCATCTTTTCTGACATCTGATAAACGTTTCGCAAGTTGGTGTGAGAAGTAAATAGGTGTCGGCATATACGTATCTGTTTCATTCGTCGCATAACCAAACATTAAACCTTGGTCACCTGCACCTGTACTTTCAATTTCCTCTTCCGTAATTTCATTTCTATATTCTAAAGCAGTGTCTACTGCTTGTGCGATATCTGGTGATTGCTCATCAATTGCTGACATCACAGCCATTGTTTGACTATCATAACCATATTTCGCTCTCGTATAACCGATTTCTGCTACTGTATCACGGACAACCTTAGGAAAATCAACATAAGTTGCTGTAGAAATTTCTCCGACAATCATAGCCATTCCCGTAGTGACTACTGTTTCGCAAGCTACTCTTGCATCCGGATCTTTCTTTAATAATTCATCCAGAATAGCGTCTGAAATTTGGTCCGCTATTTTATCAGGATGCCCTTCTGTAACAGATTCTGACGTAAACAATTTTCTATTATTCGACATAACTGACTCCTTTTGATTTTGATTACGAAAATTCTCTATCTACGAGCTCAAATAAAAAAGGACTTTCAAACTATATAAACATAGAGAGAAAGCCCTTAAACGTCCTTTCGCTCTTATCGTTCAAACATCTTTAATGACATTTGCAAACGGTTTGGCACCTTTCTCCGATAAGGAGAGGTTGCTGGGCTTCTTTGGGTCCATGTCCCTCCGCCACTCAGGATAAGAGAATCCGTTAATCACAATACTACCCAAACTCTTTAGGCTTGTCAATTCTATATGTCTAAAATCTTAAATCTGTTATGGAATAATCGGCATATTATGTTATACTATGAAAATGTAAAGGCTTACAATTATTAACAATACTTACGCGCTGGAGGGGTTTTTAAAATGGCAGTAGATGCACAAACTAACCGTAATAAGTTGGATCATTTGATTGGAAAGTCTTCATCACTTTTCCAACTCACAACTACACAATTGTACAACAAGATTCTGGACAACAACGAAGGGGAACTGACAGAGCTTGGGGCTATCAATGCACTGACAGGTCAATACACTGGACGTTCACCTAAAGACAAATTTATTGTAAATGAACCTTCTTATAGAGATACGATTGACTGGGGTTCAATCAACCAAACTATTGAAGAAGATACATTCTTAAGACTTTACGACAAAGTTTTAGACTATTTAGATCAAAAAGATGAACTTTATGTTTTCAATGGTTATGCAGGCAGCGACGAAGATACACAACTACGTTTAACAGTAGTGAACGAAATGGCATGGCATAATTTATTCGCGAAAAATATGTTCATCCGCCCTTCTTCAAAAGAAGAAGCTCAAAAAATCAAACCAAACTTCACAATTGTTTCAGCACCACACTTCAAAGCTAATCCTGAAGTAGATGGTACAAAATCAGAAACATTCGTGATTGTTTCATTCAAACACCGCGTTATCTTAATCGGGGGAACTGAATATGCGGGTGAAATGAAAAAAGGTATTTTCTCAGTCATGAACTATTTATTACCACAACAAGACATCATGAGTATGCATTGCTCAGCCAACGTTGGCGAAAAAGGTGATGTTGCTTTATTCTTCGGTTTATCAGGAACTGGTAAAACAACATTATCTGCAGCACCTGACCGTAAATTAATCGGAGATGATGAACACGGTTGGAACCAAAATGGTATTTTCAACATTGAAGGCGGCTGCTACGCTAAAGCAATCAACCTTTCAAAAACGAAAGAACCTGAAATTTTCAACGCAATCCGCTACGGTACAATTTTAGAAAACGTAGTCGTTGCTGATGATGGTTCAGTTGATTTCGATGATAACGAGCACACTGAAAATACGCGTGCTGCTTATCCGATTGATTACATTAAAAACATTGCTAAACCATCTAAAGCTGCACACCCAAATACAATCATCTTCCTTACTGCAGATGCATTTGGTGTGTTACCGCCAATCTCTAAATTAAACAAAGCACAAGCACTGTATCACTTCTTAAGTGGTTTCACATCTAAGCTTGCAGGTACTGAACGTGGTATTACCGAACCAGTTCCTTCATTCTCAACTTGCTTTGGTGCACCGTTCTTGCCATTGAACCCTAAAGTTTATGCAGAATTATTAGGTGAATTAATCGACAAACACGATGTGGATGTTTACTTAGTGAATACAGGCTGGACTGGTGGAAAATACGGCGTAGGTCGTCGTATCAGCCTTAAATATACACGTCGCATGGTAGACGCTGCGATTAAAGGCGACTTAAAAGATGCTGCATTCGAAAAAGATGAAGCATTCGGTTTAAGTATTCCAACTGAAATTGAAGACGTACCAAATTCAATTCTACAACCAATCAACGCTTGGAGTGATAAAGACGCATACCGTGAACAAGCTGAAGACTTGAAATCACGTTTCGTTGAAAACTTTAAGAAATTCGGTGAAGAGAACGATGAAATCGCTGAAAAAGGCGGATTCCAAGCCTAATTAAATATAGAAATAAAAAATTCCGAGAGAGGTCACCCCTTTCTCGGAATTTTTATATCTTTTTTGCTTCAACATCGTTCATCCATTGATGTATCACTTGTAATACTTGTTTTAATGCTTTCGGTCTCGGAATATGTCCTTCCTTTGGTTGATAATACGTTTGATAACGATGTCCGATTTTTTTCAAGTAATTTTCTAAATAATAAGCTTGATGGATACCAACTTGAATATCTTCACCGCCATGAATAATTAAAATCGGTGGACTATTTGCGTCTATATATTGTAAAGCTTCTCTTTCTTGATAAGCAGCTAAATCTTTTTTAGGATGCCCTACCATACGACGTAACATCCCTCTTAAATCCACACGCTCTTCATACATCAAATGCAAGTCAGATACACCGCCCCAAGTAATATAGCTGTCTGCTGGTAAATCTTGGAATGTTAATAATCCTTGTAATCCACCTCGAGAGAAACCAATTATATGCACAAAAGCTTCTGGATATAATATTTTTAATATACGGATCGCTTGTGTCACATCATGCAAATCATCACCACTGAATTCATCTCTGCCTTCACTGCCATTGTTACCGCGATAGTAAGGTCCGAAAACTAATGTATGATCATTCGCAAACTGTAATAAACGTCCAGTTCTGACACGCCCTACTTTTCCTTTACCGCCACGTAAATAGACTACAATACGCTTTACAGACTGTTTAGGTGTAATCATAAGTCCTTTGACTCGTAAATCATCTACAAGGTAAGTTACTTCTTCACCACGATGCGTTGTGAGATCAATCGGCATCCTCTTTCTTTTGATAAAGTCCAAGTTCTATCACTCTTTCTACACATTTTAATATCGCTTCGTCTTCTAATAAGAAACTCTTTTCTTCATCCGAAATTTCATCTAAATGTTTACACGTCATAGGGCCTGCTGTTTCTAAATAATCGTCTTTACTTTCTAAAGTGTCTACTTGTACCGCAAAGACATCTTTCGTAAACCATTTCGTCCCTTCTGGGTGATATACGGTATATTGCGCAACGTACGTCATCTCAGCAACAATCCCGCCAGTTTCTTCATAGACTTCACGAACAATTGCTGCTTCGCTACTTTCACCCTGTTCTATTTTTCCACCTGGAAATTCTATCCCTCTTTTTTTATGTCTAGTTAAAAGATAACTATCATTGAGAAATGCGATCGCAAGAACGTGTTCCCCATTTGGTTTATCTTGTGGTTGTGTAAAGTTCAACCGAATTTCTTTATCAAATTGATCATGTATAATCACGTTCTATCACATCCTTTTATTATATATGCTAAAATAGATTCGTTACGAATTGAGACAAATCAGTTGGAGGGATTAATTTGAAGAAGCTCTTACTCGGCTTAATATGGATATATCAACATTTTATTTCACCGTTGACACCTCCTACATGCCGCTTCTACCCTACATGTTCAAACTATACAAAAGAAGCTATTGAAATCCATGGCCCAATCAAAGGAACATGGCTTGGTATCAAACGTATTTCAAAATGTCATCCGCTTCATAAAGGTGGATTTGACCCAGTGCCATTAAAGCATGACAAACATCAACATTGTCATCATCACCATCATCATCAATAAATTTTTAATTGATCCACATCAATTTCAGGGGGCGCAAAGTATAAGTGTCCCCTTTTTAATATGCCGTTTTCTTGTGTAAACTCCTGATCAAAATAATAGCCATAAGGCGTTACATCCCCTGGATAGTCAGCATACTGACTTAGATAAGCAGTAAAATAGCGGCTTAATCCATATTCATACATACCGCCGATCACTACTTTAATGTTTTGTCGATGCAAGCTGTCTATCGCATCTAATATTTTATCTATGCCGCCAAGTCTGAAAGGCTTTAAAATCACTGTATCAATCGGATATTGTTCAATCAAGGTTAAAATGCTTGAGACATCTCTTGCTTTCTCATCTATTGCTACAGGTGGGATAACTTTTGGAGATAAGGTTTTCAACATTTCTAAATCTTTAAAAGGCTCCTCGATATACAAGATATCTTCAAGGTTTTGAACTTTTTTTAAAGTCGCTATATCTTGATTCGTTAAAGATTCATTCGCATCTAATGCGATCCATGGTTTAATTGGTAAATTTTGTAGCTGTTCGATGTCAGCAATAACTTTTGGCGACCACTTTAATTTAATACGCTTTGGTTTTGTTTCTAATAGTTGCTGATAATTTTCAGTTGATAAACCACTTATCGTTGCACCATACTGAACCTCGAATGAAGGAAGATGATGGAAAACTTGATATAACGCCATCGCAACAGTACTTCTCGCTGCAGGTGCGTGATTCAAGTGGTTCAACAATACTTTAGCTTCATCAAAGGTTTCTATCTCTTTATTTTTGAGGACTGTATTAAACCATTGTTTCAATGTTTCATATACACTCTCTATTGTCTCTTTATCATACCAATCTGTTTCAAAGGCATTACATTCGCCGAAATATGTTTGTCCGTGCTCATTTTTCAATCCGATCACTAAGACTTTTCTTGTTTCTAGAGTGACTTTAGGCGTTTTAATCTGATGCTTAAATGCTGCTTCATACGTATAAAATAGAATAGATTCAAAACGCATGCTTATTCCTCTAGCTTTCCACGTTTTAATTTACCTGTAGATGTATAAGGCAATGTTGTCACTTGTTGATAATATTTCGGCACTTTATATTTCGCTAATTCCTCTTTTAAAAAGGTATCTAATGCGTCATGATTTATATCTTTTTCACTCGTATAATATAATGCCGGCACTTGTCCCCAAGTATTATCATCTTTGGCATAACACATTGCATCTGTAATACCGTCAAAACGTTTCACAACTGTTTCGATTTCATAAGGATAAATGTTTTCTCCACCGCTGATAATCAAATCTTTTCTGCGGTCATAAACCATCACAAAGCCATCCATATCTACACTTGCGATATCACCTGTTTTAAAGTAGCCATCTTCAAATACATCTGTCAGATTTTCAGGATATAGATAACCTTCCATAACGTTGTCACCTTTTAATAAGAGTTCTCCATGTCCTTCATGGTTTGGATTGATAATCTTAACTTGAACGTTTGGGCTCGGTTTCCCTACTGTGTTAGGATTTTGTTTAAGCATGGATGGAGAAGCGGTTAAAAATTGTGAACACGTTTCTGTCATACCAAATGAATTATAAATCGGTAAATCCGCTTTCAAGGCGTTATGAATTAAATCATCAGATAATTTCGCACCGCCAAGCAGTATTTTTTGAAGTTGATAAGGTTGTGTTAAACCTGCGTCCATCATCCAACCTAAAGTTTGCGGCACGAGTGAAATGTGGGTAATCTGTTCACTTTGAATCGCTTTTAATACCGTTTTTGTTTCAAATTTCTGCATTAATCTGACTGTAAAACCTTCAATGATACTGCGCAGTAACACACTTAAACCTGAAATGTGATAAATCGGCAAGACAGATAACCATTTCGTATTACTATCAAAACCTAAGCTTTCTCTGCATCCATTCGCACTTGCTAAATGGTTATTAAAAGTTTGGGGTACTGCCTTTTGCGGACCTGTTGTTCCTGAAGTAAACATAATCGAAGCGATACGGTTTAAATCCAGTTCAGTCTCATAAGTTTGTGTTGAGCGACGTTGTTCAACTTCACTCCAATTTATAATGGTAAAATCATCTAATTCTAATGGTAATGTGGCAATGATTGTATCTGTGTGTACAGATTTAAGTTGCGCTTTAATTTCTTTGTATGTAAGTCGTGTATTAATCATGACTGCTTCTATACCAGCAAACCATGCACCATAAATCATTAAAGCCGCATCTATACGATTATCTATATAAAATGCAATTCTCTTTTGATTCAGTTGTTTAAATACATATGCATATTGTTTTGCTGATTGATACACGCTCGCGTATGTAAGTTTTGTTGCTCCATCGTCTAATGCGATATTTTCAGGAACACGCTCTGCGCTTTGTTTTAACCAAAAATCCATACTATCTTCCTCCCATAATCTCTACCTATCTATCATAACAAAATTCAAGTAGTTTCCCTTAATTTTCGAATTGAAAAAAGAGGATGCGCGTTGCACCCTCTCATTTCTTTCATATTTAATTGAACAGTTGACTTAGTTTATCTTTAATCGTTTGTAGTTTACTATCGATATCATTTAATAAACTGTCTACTTTAGATTGATTTTCACCATTTTGTTGCGCTTGGTTTGCTTGTTTTAATTTATCAACCGCATTTTGATATTGGTCAGTGACATTTTGATCTGTCGCATTTGAAGCTTTATCTTTTAATTGGTTAACTTCATTTTGTGCAGATTCAATCGCATTCTGGCTATTTTGACCATTTTGAATGTTGTTTTTAGCACTTTCAATTTTTTCTTTAATGACTGTTTCTTTCTCACGAATGATTTCTTTATAGTTATTTGTCACTGGTTTTTGAGTTTGTGAGCTATTAGGTTGTGTTTGTTGTGTTTGCGCATTTTGATTTGCGGTTTCTGTGCTATCTTTTGGCTGCATCATATTTCTAACTATAAATATTGCTACAACAATCAATAAGATAACTACAATCGCGGCCAAACCTTTTTTCCATTTACTATTTTTACGATTCTCATCTTCCAACATACGTTCACGTCTGTAATCACGTTCATTATAATAACGACCATCTTCATCAGAACGTCTGCGGTACTCTTCTTCACGTGTATCACGATATCTTGGATCGTGTCCATCTCTTGAGTCACGTGGGTCTCGATTATAGCGGTCATAATCAGGTTGATTTCTATCTGAGCGTTTCATGTCTATCACCTTATTTCGAAATAATGTTAAAGTTTTTCTTATATTACTCTTACCACTATTGTACCACGCGTATTCATCATGCACCTCGTATAAAAGTCGTATCTATTTCTCTATTTCTATTGTATTCAATATAGAGTTATAAGATAATAATAGAAATTGCTTGAAATGAGGGAATTGTTTTGCGCCAATCATCCAATAAAATGCCACGTACTATCATGAAATATTGCGGCTCAATTATATTATTACTACTTATCGTCTACTATTTATACAAAAATTACGGTAGTAACTTATTCAGACTAGATATTCCAACTGATTCTTCTATGTATTACATTATTCATCTTGATTGGAATAGATATGCTGAAGCTTATGTCGCAACTTTGACTACAATCATTATCCCCTTATTTCTAATCGGGATAATCCTGTTCATACTGACTCGCCTAACTAAAGGTACAGTTAAAAATATATTAATCAAAATACTGCCATTGATATTATTCATTGCACTTTTTGTCTTAATCTTTGTGCCGATGTTATTCGTACTAAACGTGACACACTTTTCATTCTTAGCAACATTTTTATCATTCTTGGCATTATCCAAACCAGCAATGGTAAAAATCTATCGTTTCAGCCAAAAAAGTGTTGATGAGATCAATCATCCAGAGATCAATACAACAGAAAAAGAAAATAAATCATAAGATGCATCCACTTCATATCGGAGTGGATGTTTTATTTCTTTAACTATCTACTACTTAGCGTTATATGAACCTATATAGCTCATAACAAAATAAGCAAACGCTCTTTGAATGAACATAATTGCTATTGATTGAAACGTAATTCTGAGTGGATGATTGCTTAGCGAAAAAGAAACATAATTGCATATACTCCATACCCCTATACCGTATATGTTATACTAAAGTTGTATTTACTATATCAATATATTTAGGAGGTATTATTTTGTCTAGTCATGAACATACACATAAAAATGGACAACATAAACACCATGAGCATACGACTGATAACGGTCACAATCATCACATGCATCATCATGGGAATTTTAAGCGTAAATTCTTTATTTCTTTAATTTTCACGATACCGATTATTATTTTATCACCTATGATGGGTATTCAATTACCATTTCAAGTTACTTTTTCTGGATCAGACTGGATTGTTTTAATTCTATCGACCATTTTATTCTTTTATGGTGGTATGCCCTTCTTATCAGGCGCTAAGGATGAAATCGCTTCTAAAAAACCAGGCATGATGACATTAGTAGCACTTGGTATTTCAGTAGCTTATTTCTATAGTTTATATGCATTTTACATGAATAACTTTAGTGATTCATCGTCGCATACAATGGATTTTTTCTGGGAGTTAGCAACTTTAATTATAATTATGTTATTAGGCCACTGGATTGAGATGAACGCAGTAGGCAGTGCTAGTAGTGCCCTTAAAAAAATGGCCGAACTACTCCCCAATACTGCAGTTAAGGTAACTGAGGATGGTCAACGTCAAAAACTTAAAATCTCGGATATTCATAATGGTGATATAGTAGAAATCAAAGCAGGTGAAAGTATTCCAACAGACGGAGTAATTGTTGATGGTAAAACATCGATTGATGAATCATTAGTTACTGGAGAATCTAAAAAAGTTCTAAAAAACAAGAACGATAATGTTATCGGTGGTTCAATGAATGGTTCTGGTACAATTCAAGTTAAAGTAACTGCAACTGGAGAAGATGGCTATTTATCTCAAGTTATGGGGTTAGTAAGCCAAGCTCAAAATGATAAATCAGATGCTGAACTTCTTTCTGATAAAGTCGCAGGGTACTTATTTTATTTTGCAGTAATTAGTGGATTAATTGCGTTTATTGTTTGGATGCTGATACAAAACGATATTGATTTTGCGCTTGAACGCTTAGTAACTGTATTGGTCATTGCTTGTCCGCACGCTTTAGGTTTAGCTATACCCTTAGTTACAGCACGTTCTACTTCTATAGGTGCACATAATGGATTAATTATAAAAAATAGAGAATCTGTAGAAATCGCACAACACATCGATTATATTATGATGGATAAAACAGGTACATTAACTGAAGGAAATTTTTCAGTTAACCATTATGAAAGTTTTACTGACGAATTTAGTCATAAAGAAATATTAAGTTTGTTTGCTTCATTAGAAAGCAGCTCTGAACATCCGCTCGCTGTTGGAATTGTCGAATATGCAAAAGAAGAAAACATTTCTTATTCATATCCTGAAGATGTTAATAATATTTCAGGTGTGGGATTAGAAGGCAGTGTTGATGGTAAAGAAATTAAAATTGTAAATGCCTCATATTTAGATAAAAAGGATTTGAAGTATAATAAAAAACAATTTAAAGAACTTGCTCAGCAAGGTAACTCTATTAGTTATTTAATTTATGAACAACAAGTGATTGGCATTATCGCCTTAGGAGATCAAATCAAAGAAAGTTCAAAACAAATGGTCGCAGATTTAATAGCGAAAAACATCACACCAGTTATGCTTACAGGAGATAATCATGAAGTAGCACAAGCAGTAGCTAAAGAATTGGGAATTAAAGATGTTCATGCGCAATTAATGCCTGAAGATAAAGAAAGAATCATAAAAAATTATCAGAAAAAAGGCAGCAAAGTAATGATGGTCGGCGATGGCATTAATGATGCGCCAAGTTTAGTCAGAGCAGACATCGGAATGGCAATCGGTGCAGGCACAGACGTAGCTGTTGAATCAGGTGATGTCATACTTGTCAAAAGTAATCCTTCTGATATTATTAACTTCCTTACCCTATCAAAAAATACAATGCGGAAAATGGTTCAAAACTTATGGTGGGGTGCTGGATATAACATCATTGCAGTACCTCTTGCAGCTGGTGTACTAGCCTTTATGGGTATAATACTCTCACCTGCTGTCGGAGCAATACTCATGTCTTTAAGTACAATTATCGTTGCGATTAATGCTTTCACATTAAAATTAAAATAAATGATTCAATGAGATATAACCACTTTCATCAACAATTTATGAAAGTGGTTATTTTTAGTAAATGCCTATTTATTTGTACTATTGACCAGTTACAAAGGGAAAAGGGCTCTTCACAAAAATAAAAAAAGCCAAATGATTATGCATCAATTGGCTACTACTTTTAAAAATTCAACTTAAGTAGGCATGAACTCTCCTCTTTATAAATCTTCAACTTTAAACTGGCATGAACTCTCCTTTTTGAATCATTCAACTTAAATAGGCATGAATACTCCTACTTTTATTCACATGTGTTGTATTCAAATGCATTATACACTAAGCGTTATTTTCGACACAAGAAATTTTATAATGATAACAAATAATAGTTCACATTAAAATTGATTTAGTTGATTCCTTTTAACTTAAAAGGGTATTAAACAACTAAATACATAGAAAAGGATGAACCAATCATGAAAAAGTTAATTATACCGTTATTTAGTTCCCTATTACTATTAACTGCTTGTGGTAATAGTGATGAAAGTAATAAAGAAACTGCGAAAAACGAAACTAAAACACATGAAAAAGAGAATAAAAATAAGGAAAAAAAACAGAAGAAGAAAAATGAACAAAATAATAATCAAGAAAAACAAGAAAATAGTGAATCTACAGAACAAGTTAATGAAGATTCTGTAAACGATCAAGCAAATATTGAAAATTCTTTCACACAACAAAATGTTAATGAACAAAACCAACAAAAAGTAGATTCAAATCAAGAGCACTATCAAAGCAACACACAAGAACCAACATATGAAGAGCAAATGCGTGCCAATGCAGAAGTAGCTAAACAACATGGATATACCGGAATACCTAATGGTGATATGGGGGCTACTGAAGAAATGAATGAATTTTTGCAAAATCAAAATAATAATCATGAAACAGAAAGTAAACCAAGTAATTGGATTCAGGATCAAATAGACTGGAATAATGCAACTGAGTCGGAAAAAGAACAAATTAGAAAAAACGATGCTGAAAAATATGGAGTTGAATATAATCCTGAAGATTATATTGAATAGCATTGTATAAATGTTATCTGTATAATCTACCTCAAATCATACAAAGATAAAACCATTCAAGCTTCTTGTATTTCAAGTGCTTGAATGGTTTTTAATAAAAAGAATTCAAAAATGTGAACTAATTACAAACTGCAATAAAAGAAAGTCATATAAAAAGATATAACCCTAATAACATAAAAATGTTTTAGATAAAAAATTAATTAGACAATTTTAGTACGGCGCACTTTAACAAAGATTTTCTACTGTTACTTCAACATTAATATATTTCATTCATAATGATATTTACAAGAAGCAACTAATATAGATTCATTAGTCACTTGATAAACTAATCTATATTCTTGTGTAATTCGTCTACTCTACCAACCAGTGAATTGTCCTTTTAACAATTCCTTCTAACATGCCATCTCTTTCAATGCTCTTAATCAAAACAATGATTTTCTTCCCTACTTTTTTATCTTGAACTAGCCAGTTCTTATAATCTTCAGATGTAATTACTTATCGATTCATACTTGTACCACTTTACCTTTTTCTAGTTATTCCATTGATTGTTTTAAATATGCTGTATTGGCAGAGTTCTGTTGTAAATAGAGAATTTCTATGTTTGTACTATGATCTGACCCAGAAACCAAAACACCGTTATTGTTATTTGGTGTAGTAGTATTAGCTTCATCATTTTTGTTTGGTTGATTCATTGAATGTAATTCATTAAACATGGTTATCACCACTGCTATCAAAGAAAACTTATACTTATATTGCATATATTATAATAGTATTTCTTTATAACTATAATATCCAAAAAAATGTCATGAGCTTTTTAAAACAGTCTGCATATGTCCATTTTAATAAATACTATTCTTAAAAAAGATTCTCAACCAAAAAAACTCTAACCCGTTGATATCCAAGAAGTTAGAGAAAAACAAAGCATCTATATTGAGTTAAAACGTAAGTTATAATTAATTTCAATTTAGTCTTATGATGATAACGGAGAGTGAGGGATTCGAACCCTCGAGACGCTTGTGGCGCCTACACACTTTCCAGGCGTGCTCCTTCGGCCAACTCGGACAACTCTCCATGTATACAAATTAAAAAATCAGAAACGATAATTCGTTTCTGATTGAATGACTCCTACGGGACTCGAACCCGTGTTACCGCC
>NZ_KV808471.1:0-2937 GCF_001812305.1 Staphylococcus sp. HMSC056G08 | reverse complement strand
GGGAAATCTCATCTTGAGGGGGGCTTCATGCTTAGATGCTTTCAGCACTTATCCCGTCCATACATAGCTACCCAGCTATGCCGTTGGCACGACAACTGGTACACCAGAGGTATGTCCATCCCGGTCCTCTCGTACTAAGGACAGCTCCTCTCAAATTTCCTACGCCCACGACGGATAGGGACCGAACTGTCTCACGACGTTCTGAACCCAGCTCGCGTACCGCTTTAATGGGCGAACAGCCCAACCCTTGGGACCGACTACAGCCCCAGGATGCGATGAGCCGACATCGAGGTGCCAAACCTCCCCGTCGATGTGAACTCTTGGGGGAGATAAGCCTGTTATCCCCGGGGTAGCTTTTATCCGTTGAGCGATGGCCCTTCCATGCGGAACCACCGGATCACTAAGTCCGTCTTTCGACCCTGCTCGACTTGTAGGTCTCGCAGTCAAGCTCCCTTATGCCTTTACACTCTATGAATGATTTCCAACCATTCTGAGGGAACCTTTGAGCGCCTCCGTTACACTTTAGGAGGCGACCGCCCCAGTCAAACTGCCCGCCTGACACTGTCTCCCGCCATGATCAATGGCGCGGGTTAGAAATCCAACACAGCTAGGGTAGTATCCCACCAGCGCCTCCACGTAAGCTGGCGCTCACGCTTCTAAGGCTCCTACCTATCCTGTACAAGCTGTGCCGAATTTCAATATCAGGCTACAGTAAAGCTCCACGGGGTCTTTCCGTCCTGTCGCGGGTAACCTGCATCTTCACAGGTACTATGATTTCACCGAGTCTCTCGTTGAGACAGTGCCCAAATCGTTACGCCTTTCGTGCGGGTCGGAACTTACCCGACAAGGAATTTCGCTACCTTAGGACCGTTATAGTTACGGCCGCCGTTTACTGGGGCTTCGATTCGTAGCTTCGCAGAAGCTAACCACTCCTCTTAACCTTCCAGCACCGGGCAGGCGTCAGCCCCTATACATCACCTTACGGTTTAGCAGAGACCTGTGTTTTTGATAAACAGTCGCTTGGGCCTATTCACTGCGGCTCTTCAGAGCGTGAACCCTAAAGAGCACCCCTTCTCCCGAAGTTACGGGGTCATTTTGCCGAGTTCCTTAACGAGAGTTCTCTCGCTCACCTTAGAATTCTCATCTTGACTACCTGTGTCGGTTTGCGGTACGGGCACCAGTTATCTAGCTAGAGGCTTTTCTCGACAGTGTGAAATCAACGACTCGAGGAAAACATGTTTCCTCTCCCCATCACAGCTCAACCTTGAGAATGGCGGATTTGCCTACCATTCAGTCTCACTGCTTAGACGTGCACTCCAACAGCACGCTTCGCCTATCCTACTGTGTCCCCCCATCGCTTAAAACGATAAATGGTGGTACAGGAATATCAACCTGTTATCCATCGTCTACGCCTGTCGGCCTCGACTTAGGACCCGACTAACCCAGAGCGGACGAGCCTTCCTCTGGAAACCTTAGTCAATCGGTGGATGGGATTCTCACCCATCTTTCGCTACTCACACCGGCATTCTCACTTCTAAGCGCTCCACATGTCCTTGCGATCATGCTTCGACGCACTTAGAACGCTCTCCTACCATTGTCCTACGGACAATCCACAGCTTCGGTAATATGTTTAGCCCCGGTACATTTTCGGCGCAGTGTCACTCGACTAGTGAGCTATTACGCACTCTTTAAATGATGGCTGCTTCTAAGCCAACATCCTAGTTGTCTGGGCAATACCACATCCTTTGCCACTTAACATATATTTTGGGACCTTAGCTGGTGGTCTGGGCTGTTTCCCTTTCGAACATGGACCTTATCACCCACGTTCTGACTCCCAAGTTAAATTGATTGGCATTCGGAGTTTGTCTGAATTCGGTAACCCGAGAGGGGCCCCTCGTCCAAACAGTGCTCTACCTCCAACAATCATCACTTGAGGCTAGCCCTAAAGCTATTTCGGAGAGAACCAGCTATCTCCAGGTTCGATTGGAATTTCTCCGCTACCCTCAGTTCATCCGCTCACTTTTCAACGTAAGTCGGTTCGGTCCTCCATTCAGTGTTACCTGAACTTCAACCTGACCAAGGGTAGATCACCTGGTTTCGGGTCTACGACCAAATACTCAACGCCCTGTTCAGACTCGCTTTCGCTGCGGCTCCGCATTTGCTGCTTAACCTTGCATCAGATCGTAACTCGCCGGTTCATTCTACAAAAGGCACGCCATCACCCATTAACGGGCTCTGACTACTTGTAAGCACACGGTTTCAAGTTCTCTTTCACTCCCCTTCCGGGGTACTTTTCACCTTTCCCTCACGGTACTGGTTCACTATCGGTCACTAGAGAGTATTTAGCCTTGGGAGATGGTCCTCCCGGATTCCGACGGAATTCCACGTGCTCCGTCGTACTCAGGATCCACTCAAGAGAGAATAAACTTTCGACTACAGGACTTTTACCTTCTCTGGTTCAACTTTCCAGGTGATTCGTCTAATTTATTCCTTTGTAACTCCGTATAGAGTGTCCTACAACCCCAATGAGCAAGCTCATTGGTTTGGGCTCTTCCCGTTTCGCTCGCCGCTACTCAGGGAATCGATTTTTCTTTCTCTTCCTGCGGGTACTAAGATGTTTCAGTTCTCCGCGTCTGCCTTCGGACATGCTATGTATTCACATGTCGATAACACAACATAACTTGTGCTGGGTTCCCCCATTCGGAAATCTCTGGATCAACGCTTACTTACAGCTACCCAAAGCATATCGTCGTTAGTAACGTCCTTCATCGGCTTCTAGTGCCAAGGCATCCACCGTGCGCCCTTAATAACTTAATCACGTTATTAATATTGTGAGTAATCGCTTGCCGTCGGCAATTGATTACTAGCGATTCATTTAAATGAATAAAGCTTTTAAAACTCTAATTCACTCGGTTTTGCTTGGTAAAATCTATTTTT
>NZ_KV808470.1:0-850 GCF_001812305.1 Staphylococcus sp. HMSC056G08 | reverse complement strand
GGAAGTAGGTGAACACATGAGCAAAAATTTTACAATACACGATAAATTGGCAACTTTATCATTATTTGGTTTAGGTGTTTTTGTAGATATACGTGGTTGCTACTGGCTTACAAGTCCAGAAAATGTAGTTAATGAAAGTGCTTTTTATCATGCATTAAATGAAGTTATGCCTATATGGATTTGGGGGTTACTACTGCTTATATTTGGTACTTGTCTAATTTTATCAAGTTTATTCTTTGGTAAACGGTCTGTGAATAATATTTCGAACTATTTTATGTTAATAGGTGGTGTGGGAAGTTCAATCATACACTTCTTACTAGCATCAGCAGGTGTATACAACGCTCTTAATTGGCTTACACCAGCTCAATTAATCACTATGACAGCGTGGCTTGGATTTGTTGGTTTCTTAGGTGGTTTAGGTATTTATGGACGAAAATAAATATGTTCTAAGACATGAGTGGGAAAAGTCGAGAGGAAAGATACACGAGCGAATAAATGAAGTGGATGCAAAGCACACAGACAAGTTTAACAGTTTACTAAATAAGATAGATATACAGACACTGCTGCAAGAAAAAGCATTTGAATCACAAGCTAGATCAGAAAAACATTTAGAAAAAATGAGCGAATCATTATCAACAGTTGGGACTAGAGTTACTGATTTAGAATACGAAACAAAAAATCACGAAAAAGAAATTAAAAGTTTGCAAGGTATTGTAGAAGCAGAAGCAAAAGGAAACAGAGAAGTGATTGGCTACTGGTTAGGTTTTGCAGGCGTTGTATTAGTACCACTCATTTCTTTAGTTGCAAACATCTTTTTCAAATAAGTCGGCGCACTGCGTCGGCTTTTTTT
>NZ_KV808469.1:0-1060 GCF_001812305.1 Staphylococcus sp. HMSC056G08 | reverse complement strand
TTAATTTAAACAGAATTTTTATGAAAAATTGTCACATATCTTGGTCAGATTGGAAAGAAATTACAAATAATCAATCTGATACTGGTTGGCTACCATTTAGTTTAATCAACGGTGTTAGATCAAACACTACTTATAAGAGTGCAGGAGAGAATGGATTTGATTGTGCATATAGAATAATTACTAACGGTAGTGAAACTAAAAAACTACTTAGGGTCAATGGAACAAATTTAAAACAAAGTCAAGTTATTGCTCAATTGCCCAGTGGATTTGCAAAAAATGCTCAAACATTCCCTGTAAGAGTGCCAATTAATCATTCTGGTGCATATCTAACAATCAGACCTAGTGGTGAAGTTAAATTTTATATAGTTGGTGATTCTAGCGAATGGATTTCTACGGACTACGCATACGGTCAGTATGAATGGACGGAATAAAGGAGGGATAAAATGAAAGTAGTTTACCTATATGATGGTACACCTCACCTAGTATTTAAAAACGAAGAAGGGGAATATCAATATCCAGAAGAAACATGGACTGAAATGCCACCGCCAGAGGGTATTTACAGTCCATTTTATTTTGATGGTAATGAGTGGATAGGTGCTACTCGTGAAGAATGGTTAGAGAGTTTTCCTAAAGATGAAGATGGAGAACCACAATCACCAGACCAATCCATATTACAAATGGCACAAACACAAATGCAAGTTGCAGAAAGTTCTTACCAATTACGAGAAACACAACAGAAGTTAGCTTTAACTATGTTAGATAATGCCGAGAAAGATAAAAGTATTAAAAATTTAGAACAACAGCAAGCTCAAATACTATTAGAAATAGCAGAAATGAAAGGGGGAAAATAATATGTTTCCAGGTTTTGACAATATTAAATATTTTTATGATAGAAGATGCTACACTAACGCGCAAGTTAAACGTTTTGTAGAGTTAGAGTGTATTACTAAAGAGCAGTATACAGAAATCACAGGTGAAGAATATCCAGAACAACCACAGGCTTAGGCTTGTGGTTTTTATTTAGATGGAAGTAGGTGAACACATGAGCAAAAATTTTACA
>NZ_KV808468.1:0-430 GCF_001812305.1 Staphylococcus sp. HMSC056G08 | reverse complement strand
TAGGAGGTTAAGGTAATGGGAAAATTTATTTATAAAGGTAAAACGATTGAGATTGGAACTCAAAAAATCTTATATGCATCTCAAAATTTAAAAGTATCTTCTAAAGATTTGCAAGAAAGATTTGATAAGGGTTGGGATATAGAAGATGCGCTTAAATACAATTTCAATCATGTGATGTACAAAGGTAAAATATGCCGAAAGATTAAACATAAAGGTCTCATTTTTTACATCGTAGCTGAAGATTTGAAAAGGTCTAAAGTTCCGCCGCAAGCGATTATTAAATATTTAAATGACGGACACATTATGGACGATATTTTACCGCTGGAAACAGAGTTTTATATTGTGGAACGTGAAAAAGATGCTTTGCGCAATTTGGTTTATAAGGACCGTTTACGTAAAGAACGTCAAAAAGAACAAGCAGAAGCACGCA
>NZ_KV808467.1:0-17507 GCF_001812305.1 Staphylococcus sp. HMSC056G08 | reverse complement strand
CGACAAGTCCGTAGGACTTTGTCGACAGTCTGACTGCATTCAATAGAATGCAGTTTTTTTGCGTTTCTAAAGTTTGAAAATATGTCTATATCAACCTATACTTAGTTATATATCTGAACGTTAGGGTGAGGCTTTTGAAACTAGGGAAATTTAAAATCCATGATTTGAACGGTGGTATGACGCACATGGACGGAGGCACGATGTTCGGTCCGGTTCCGAAACCCTTATGGGATAGAAAAATACCAGCAAATGAAAAGAACCAAGTACCCATGAGTGTATCTCCGATTTTAGTTCAAACAGAAGAACACAATATCTTGATTGATACAGGTTTAGGTGAAGGCAAGCTTACTGAAAAACAAAAACGTAACTTTGGTGTTGAAAATGAAGGATTAATTGAAGAAGGGTTGCAAAAGCTCGGTTTAACATCAGAGGACATTGATATTGTCTTGATGACCCATATGCATTATGATCACGCTTCAGGTTTATCTGATGTAGAAGGTCATGCGAAATTCCCTAATGCAGTTCATTATATACAACAAGATGAATGGCATGAATTTTTAGCACCTAATCTACGCAGTAAAGCAACATATTGGCCTGAACTTAATCTCGGTGATTATCAAAAGCATTTAATTTTATTTGAAGATGAGATTGAGGTTGTGCCAGGTGTTCATATGTATCATACGGGTGGCCATAGTTTTGGACACAGTATAATTACTATTGAAAGTGATGGAGAAAAAGCAGTCCATATGGCAGATATTTTTCCTTCACATGCGCATATGAACCCATTATGGGTAACATCATATGATGATTATCCAATGCAATCAATCAGAGAGAAAGAAAGATGGCTGCCTTGGTTGATTATGCAGGATTATTGGTTCTTGTTTTATCATGATGCGTCATACTTTGCGCTTAAATTTGATAAAGAAGATCATTCTATCAAAGCAGAAATAAAAAGAAATCAATAACTTAAAACAAATGCAACAAAAAAACAATGTCTCCGTTATACGGAAACATTGTTAGAATAAGTATGCATACCAATATCATTAAACTTCTTTTATGTTAATGATTTTACCATTTGTCGCATCGGCGATAAATTCATAATTACTGATTTTGCCGTGGTTTTTAGTTGTAACACCGCCACGGTATATTTCATAATGAATACCGTCTTGTTCGAATGGTTGAGGTTCTGAGACAATGTATGACCCTGTCACGTTCATAAAGTAGCTTTTCACTTCTTCAATTAACTTTTGCGGGTTATACTTTTTAGTGCCTAAAAATGTGAGGTAAGCTAGTAAACTACTCAATAAAACTGTGATTGGTAATACTATCAATAACAAAATTTTTCTTCGAGACATCTCAATTTATACCTCCACTTACGTTATAACAATATTCTACCATAACATTAGGAGGATAATGAATTATTAAGGAGCGATGAACAGTGGAAATTGCGAAAAATGAAACATTACAACATATTAAAGCTTTAACAGAATTTCATGGTGCACCAGGTTTTGAACAAGATTTAAGAGCGTACATAAAAAAAGAAATGGAACCATACGCTGACGAGTTCATCTATAACCGTATGGGTGGATTTTACGCGGTAAAAAAATCTAAAAAAGAAAATGCGAAAAAAGTGATGGTAGCAGCACATATGGATGAAGTCGGTTTTATGATTACTGACATTACATCAAATGGTATGCTGCACTTTACGAACTTAGGCGGCGTTGCTGCAGATATATGGCAAGGTCAACGTTTAAAAGTCAAAACAAGACAACAAGAAATTATTACAGGTGTCGTTGCAAGCATTCCTAAACATTTCAGAACAGGTAATGAAGGTCAACCGCAAATTAAAGATTTAATGTTAGACATCGGTAGTGACTCTGCAGATGAAGTCAGAGCACGTGGTGTAGAGATTGGAGATTCAATTGTTCCTGATACCTCTTTAATTCAATTATCTGAACATCGTTTTGCGGGTAAAGCATGGGATAATCGTTATGGTTGTTTATTAGCGATTGAAATTTTAAAATTATTTAAAGACAAAGAACTAGATGTTGATTTATATGTAGGTGCAAATGTCCAAGAAGAAGTCGGTTTAAGAGGTGCACGTGCAGCTGCAGAACAAATTGAGCCAGATGTAGCATTCGTAGTCGATTGTTCACCAGCTAACGATATGAAAGGTGTACAACAACTTTCTGGTAAACTGGGAGCAGGAACATTAATCCGTATTAAAGATGGTACCATGATTCTTAAACCAGCATTCAGAGATTATTTATTAGAACAAGCACAACAACATGATATTAATACACAATATTATATTTCACCAGGCGGCACTGATGGAGGAGAGATTCACAAAGCGAACATAGGTATCCCAACTGCAGTCATTGGTGTTTGTGCACGCTATATTCATAGCTCCGATTCAGTATTTGATATCAGAGACTATTATTCAGCAAGAGCATTACTTGAAGCATCTATTTTAGGATTAGATGATGAAACCATTGCACATTTACAATATTCATAAATAAGAAGAAAGAAGTGGATAAATATGAAACAATTAGAATCAGTAGAAGCGTTTGAACAACTTAAACAAGGTAAAACTGTATTTATGTTTACAGCAGATTGGTGCGTAGATTGTCGTTTTATCGCACCGAGACTTCCTGAATTAGAAGAAAAACATCCGGACTATACATTTGTGTCAGTAGATCGCGATAAATTTATTGATTTAGCAGCGGACTTAGGAATTATGGGGATTCCAAGCTTTTTAGTTTACGAGAACGGTGAACAAGTCGGAAGTTATGTCAGCAAAGATAGAAAAACGATTGAACAAATCAGCGAATTTATTACGAATATTTAAATAAAAATACCCTTAGGAAATTCACATTTTTTCTGTTCCTAAGGGTATTTTTACGGTAAACTATAAAAAGGTATGTAATTAGGAGTGTTAATATGAATGTCTTTCAAATGAGAGATAAACTAAAAGAACGTTTAAATCATTTAGATGTTAATTTTACATTTAATAGAGAAGAAGATACCTTGCGCATTGCACGTAAAGATAATGGTAAAGGCGTAACGATTAGATTAACACCCATCGTCGCGAAATATAACGATCAACAAGAAAAAATTGTTGATGAGATTGTTTACTATGTCAATGAAACAATTCAACAAATGAGTGATGATGCACTGCAACAAATGGACAATATCAAAGTGATGCCAGTGATGCGTGCAGCAAGTTTCGATAAGGAAACTAAAGAGGGGCATCCGTTTGTGATTGATGCACATACAGCAGAAACAAATATCTATTATGCATTAGATTTAGGAAAGTCTTATCGACTCATTGACGAATCAATGCTGAAACAATTGAATGTGACTGCACAACAAATTAAAGAAATGGCATTATTCAATATCAGAAAATTAGATAACCCATACAAAACAGATGAAGTTAAAGGCAATCTGTTCTATTTTATTAATACGAATGATGGGTACGATGCGAGTAGAATTTTAAACACGCCATTATTAAATCAATTTGAAGAAAACTGTGAAGGTGAAATGTTAGTAGCTGTTCCGCATCAAGATGTTTTAGTTGTGGCAGATATCAGAAATAAAACGGGTTACGATGTGATGGCTCATTTAACCATGGAATTCTTCACGAAAGGTCTTGTACCAATTACATCGCTATCATTCGGATACGATAATGGCCACTTAGAACCTATCTTTATCTTGGCTAAAAATAATAAAAACAAAAAAGATAAGAGTCCAAATGTGGTCCAAGAATTGAGCACAGTAAAAAATCAAAAGAAAAACGATAAGAAATAAGGAGAATAGATAATGAATTTATTTTACAACTTAAACGGCGTAGGAGATGTAGCATTCTTACAAGTAGAACCTGCTGAAGGAGAGTTCGACTATACAACACATGGTGACGTAGTGAGAATTACGTTAGATGGTAAAGCTGTAGGATATAATATCTTCAATGCTTCTAAGCATTTACCAATCGAAGGTAATGGACATATTAAACTTACACCAGAATTATTAGATGGTTTACAAAACGTCTTAAAAGAATCAGGTATTGACGATCAATTAGATTCTGACTTATCACCAAAATTTGTAGTAGGTTATGTTAAAACTAAAGAAAAACATCCAAATGCGGATAAATTAAGCATTTTACAAGTAGATGTTGGAAATGAAACATTACAAATTGTATGTGGTGCGCCAAATGTTGAAGCAGATCAAAAGGTTGTAGTCGCAAAAGTAGGCGCTGTAATGCCTAGCGGTATGGTTATTAAAGATGCTGAATTACGTGGTGTACCATCAAGCGGTATGGTTTGCTCAATGAAAGAATTAAATTTACCGAACGCACCGCAAGAAAAAGGAATTATGGTATTATCTGAGGATTACCAAACAGGACAACCATTTTTCGAAGAATAAAGTGATTGGAAGGAAGTGACATTATGAACTGGTTTGATAAATTGTTTAGTGATGAAGACGAAGAAGAAGTTTATCAAAGAAAATATAGTCAGCGCAGACAAAAATTAGAAGAAAAAGAACGTCGTCGTCATGCATTACTACCAGAAAATAATGATATTTACGAACGTCCAAAAGGTAATTTTAGATTTCCACTTCATGTGAATGATTCTGACCAACAAACAGAATCAGATTCAGAATCCAATCATTCTGAACCAACTTATGAGTCAGAAGAATTTGTTGAAACTTCTTCGTATCAAAAACCAGACCGTCGTCATAGAAGAAGACGTACGTTTTATGATGACGATACACCATCATTTCGTTCTTCACGCAACACACGTAAGCAATCAGAATCAAGAGAACGTGCTCCAGAACAAACGCATCAAAGAGAACATCAAAATAGACGTGTACAGAATTATTCGACACGCTATGATACGAAAGATATTTATTATAAAAGTGGTGAATTCAGAGCTGAAGAAGTACCTTCAGCTATTTTCGGTACGAAAAAACGTCATCCTTTAGAAAATGGTGTTATTCAACGTTCAGAGGGTGTTACTGAAGAACCTAAAAAGCAACAAGAAAAAATACCGACAGATCCATTAAATGGTTCACGTAAACAAGCTTCAAAAGCACATGAAGTTGAAACAAGAGAATCCGAAGACACAAAAAATGAAACAGAACAACTGTCTTCTAAAGATTCACAACACCAAGTGAAACAAACACCTAATTATTCTAAAGCGGATAATACAATTAATATTAATAATATTTATGCTTCACAAATTGTTGAAGAAATTCGACGTGAACGCGAACGAAAAGTGTTACAACGCAAAAAATTCAAAGAAGCACTTCAACAAAAACGTGAACAAGAAGATGTCAGCTCAATTCAAAAGGCTATTGATGAAATGTATGCTGAACAAGCCAAACAGTATGTAGAAGATCCAGTCTTCCAAGAAAATGGCTTTGAAAAAGAAAAAGAAGCCAGAGCTGCTGAAGACCAAGAAGGCGAAGAAACACAACAACCTACCTCAGAACACATACAAACAGAAACGTCTGAAGAAACGTCAACACAACCACAAAACGACTTTGACTATGAAGAAGTAGATTTAAACCAAGTTCAAGACATGCATCAATTAGACGAACAAGACGTTAAAGTTGTAGAAGATGCTCCTGAAGAAACACAACAACTTGAATCAGAATCACCTCAATCTGAGACAGAAAATCTAACAGAGTCTCCTGAACCTTTACCAGAAGTTTCTGAAGCACAATATACTGAAATTGAAGATGAAGAAGAACCAGTTGAAAGTGAACAGGAAGAAGTACCAGAAGAACCTGTAAATGGAACTGAAGTGCATAAAAGTACTGAAAACGAACAGGAATCAGAACCAGTACAAGAAACATCAGAAGAACCTGAAGATGAACAGGATGAACCACAAGAAGATAATTCTACAGAGGTTCAAGAACCTGTGTTAGCACCAGATAGTAATACATCTAAATCAGAGGCAACGAAAACTGATGAGACTAAAGAAGAAGTCACAGAAGAAAAAGCAAAATCGAGCCTTGAACCTCAATTGAAACCAGATCAACCAAAATCTGATGATGCAGAAAAAGAAGAGTCAAAAACAGAAATAAAAGAGGAACAAGAAGAATCAGTTGAACAAGAAGAAACTAATGAAAAAGTTTCTACACCTGACTCTAATAATGAAGAACAAGAAGAAAATAAAGCAGAGGCAGAAGAAGTTAAAACTGAACAACCGAAAATTTCTCGTCCAATTCGTAAAGGTGCTAAGCCGTTCAATGTGATGATGACACCATCAGACAAACGTCGTATGATGGATGCACAAAAACGTAAAGCTGCACAAACTTCAAAAACACAAACAAGTGGTTCTGCGGTTTCTTCAGAGCCTGAACAAAGCGTGGTTTCACAAACGACTGAAGTTTCGACTCATGACGACAGTGAACCACAATCATCACAATATGAAAATCAAAACTCTGATCAACCAAAAGCTGAACAAGGACATATCACAACAAGTGTACAGACAGCAAAAACGACACAATCTAATGCACAAGAGGAAGTTAAGCAACCTGTAACTGCACAAAAGGAACCTGTTCAAGCACATCACGAAGGTATTCGAAAAGGGCCTAATTTAAAACTGCCAAGTCTAGATTTATTAGATGAACCAGAAGTACATGAAGTTGACCAAGAGTGGATAGATGAGAAAAAAGAAGAGTTGAATGATGCATTTTATTACTTCAATGTACCTGCAGAGGTTAAGAATGTTACAGAAGGACCTAGTGTGACACGTTTTGAATTATCTGTTGAAAAAGGGGTAAAAGTTTCTAGAATCACTGCATTACATGATGATTTGAAAATGGCTTTAGCCGCCAAAGATATTCGAATTGAGGCACCGATTCCAGGTACAAGTTTAGTAGGTATAGAAGTACCAAATATATCGCCAACAAAAGTGAACTTAAAATCTATTATTGAGAGTCCTCAATTTAAGAATGCAGAATCTAAATTAACAGTTGCGATGGGTAATCGCATCAATAATGAACCGTTATTAATGGATATTGCGAAAACGCCACACGCACTGATAGCAGGGGCTACGGGTTCAGGTAAATCTGTTTGTATCAACAGCATATTACTTTCACTATTATATAAAAATCATCCAGAAGAGTTGAAACTCTTGCTGATTGATCCGAAAATGGTAGAGTTAGCACCATACAATGGTTTACCGCATTTAGTATCACCTGTGATTACAGATGTCAAAGCAGCAACACAAAGCTTGAAGTGGGCTGTTGATGAAATGGAAAGACGTTATAAATTATTTGCGCAATATCATGTGCGAAATATTACAGCTTTCAATAAAAAAGCTTCATACGAGCAACGTTTGCCTAAAATTGTCATTGTAATCGACGAGCTTGCAGACTTAATGATGATGGCACCGCAAGATGTAGAGCAATCTATTGCGAGAATTGCACAAAAAGCACGTGCATGCGGTATTCATATGCTTGTAGCAACACAACGTCCATCTGTAAACGTTATTACAGGATTAATCAAAGCGAATATTCCAACTCGTATCGCATTTATGGTATCATCTAGTGTGGATTCAAGAACTATATTAGATAGCGGCGGTGCAGAACGCTTACTTGGTTACGGAGATATGTTGTATCTTGGTAATGGTATGAATAAACCAATTCGCGTTCAAGGCAGCTTTGTGTCTGATGAAGAAATCGATGCAGTTGTCGATTTTATTAAGGCACAACGTGAACCGGAATATTTATTTGAAGAAAAAGAATTGTTAAAACAAACAAAAGCACAACCTAAAGATGAGTTGTTTGATGATGTATGTCGATTTATGGTTGCAGAGGGCAATATCTCAACATCACTCATTCAGCGTCATTTCCAAATTGGTTACAATAGAGCTGCACGAATTGTTGACCAACTTGAAGCGTTGGGTTATATTTCAGGTTCGAACGGTTCGAAACCAAGAGAAGTTTATTTGACTGCAGCTGAAATAAATGAGGAATAAGAAAGAAGGAGTTTAAGTATGACACACTATCATTTTGTCGGTATTAAAGGCTCTGGTATGAGTTCATTGGCGCAAATTATGCATGATTTAGGCCATGAAGTTCAGGGCTCCGACATCGACCAATATGTGTTTACAGAAGATGCATTAAGAAATAAAGGGGTTAAAATTTTGCCATTTAACCCAGACAATATTCAAAAAGGCATGGTTGTTATTCAAGGAAACGCCTTTTCAGATGAACATGAAGAAATTGTCCGCGCAAAAGAATTAGGATTAGAAATTATTGATTATCCTACATTCTTAGGCCATGTCATTGAGCAGTATACGTCTGTAGCTGTGACAGGTGCACACGGCAAAACATCTACAACAGGCCTTTTATCACATGTAATGAATGGAGATAAAAGAACTTCTTTCTTAATTGGTGATGGCACAGGTTTAGGTATTCCTCAAAGTGAATATTTTGCGTTTGAAGCATGTGAATATAGACGTCACTTTTTAAGTTATCATCCGGATTATGCGATTATGACGAACATCGACTTTGATCATCCTGATTATTTTAAAGATATTGATGACGTTACAAGTGCGTTCCAAGAAATGGCGCATAATGTCAAAAAAGCAATTATCGCATGGGGTAAAGATGACCATTTAAGAAAAATTAAAGCAGATGTTCCTGTTTATTACTATGGATTAGAAAAAGATGAAGATATTTATGCTGATAACCTTCAAATTACAGAACATGGTACATCGTTTGACGTGTACATTGACGGTAAATTCTTCGACCATTTCTTATCACCGCAATACGGGGATCATAATATTTTAAATACACTTGCGGTTATTATGGTTTGTCATTTAGAAGGTCTTGATGTAAAAAATATTAAAGAAGCGTTAGAAACATTCGGCGGAGTGAAACGTAGATTTAATGAAACAAAAGTACATAATCAAGTAATTGTTGACGATTATGCCCACCATCCGCGCGAAATTAATGCTACAATTGAGACAGCACGTAAAAAATACCCGCATAAAGAGGTTATCGCTGTCTTTCAACCGCATACGTATTCTAGAACAAAAGCGTTCTTGAATGAGTTTGCTGAAAGCTTGAATAAAGCAGACCGTGTCTTCTTATGTGATATTTTCGGATCTATCCGTGAACATGAAGGCAGTTTGACAATTCAAGATTTAATTGATCGCATTCCAGGTGCGCAATTAATCGGTGAAAAAAATGTAAATATATTGAAATCATATGAAGATGCTGTGATTTTATTTATGGGTGCAGGGGATATTCAAAAAGTTGAACGTGCCTATTTAGACAATCACGGAGTAATTAATGAATTTTAATATGTTTATGTTAAAATATGTATGGGTATTAAGTAAAAATAAGACATAAGCAATTTAGGAGGCGTTTTTAATGGACTGGATTTTACCTATAGCAGGTCTAATTGCAGCTATAGCATTTTTAGTATTAGTAATCGGAATTGTAGTTGTTCTTTTATCTGTTAAGAAAAACTTAGACTACGTGGCTAAGACTCTTGATGGAATTGAAGGACAAATTCAAGGGATTACAAGAGAATCAACAGATTTACTTCATAAAGCAAACCGCTTAACTGAAGATATTCAAGATAAAGTGGACCGCTTAAATTCTGTAGTTGATGGAGTAAAAGGTATCGGTGACTCTATCCAAGATTTAGATGGATCAGTGGACCGAGTAACTAACTCAATTGCACATAATATTTCTCAAAACGAAGATAAAATTTCACAAGTCATCCAATGGTCAAACGTTGCGATGGAAATTGCTGATAAATGGCAATACAGAAAACAACGTAGAGAAAGTGCAAACTACAGAGGATAATGGTTAAATGCAGTTCTAATTGGAACTGTGTACCTCATCTGTAGGCTACATTATCAATTATAAGACGTACTAACTGCACTTAAATGAGGTTGAATCAACTTTGTTTAAGTGCTTTTACTTTATAGGAGGCAAATACATGAGAAAGAACGACGAAGCTAGATTAGAAATTTACGAAGTTGAAGCTATGTCTGATACTGTCCGTAAAGATTTCGTTTATGGGTTCATCGCAGGAATATTTATTGGTACAGCAGGTGGTTTTGTGATTAATCAAGTGAAAAAACGTAAACAACTTGAAAAGCAAAATCAACCAGCAGAAGCAAAGAAACCATCAGTGAAAGAAAAAGTGTCTGCACAGACAGATGCGCTTAAAGCAAATGCACAAAGTCAAATTCAAGATATTAAAGATAAAGCACAACAGCTTAAATCTGATGTAAAACAAAAATTCAACAATGATGAACAAGAAACAGATCCAAAAGCATTACGAGCGCAACGTGAAGCAATTCGTAATGAAGCAGCAGCACATGATTTAGCAAATGTTTCTCCGCAAGCTCAAGATGTTCAAACAGACAACAATCCTTTAAAATCTTCACAACCAGATACAGTGCCTTTCCATGAATTTACAGCAACAGGAAATGCATTAGCAGCGAAAGAAAAAGCTAAATTAATTGAAAATGATAATACAGTAGCAGCTAAAGTAGCTGAACTATTTGAAGCTAAACCAGTAAAATCAAGTGGTTTTAAAACAGTTCCAGTATTAGTTACAGTTGCAGCTGCAGCAACAGCAGCAGGAAGCAAAAAAGCTGCGGATGCTAAAGCAGCAAAACCTGCAGATGCTGAAAAACGTACAGCACAAACACATGAGAAAGCTTCATTCAATAAAGGTGTTATTACGCATGATAAAGCAACTGCTAATCATTCAGAAGCACACAAAACACCAGAAGCATCAGGTAAAGTAGAATCTAAGACTGTTAATGATACAAAAACAACGAAAACAGAAACAACTAAAACAACAAACACACCTAAGAAAAATGCATCAACAACTAAGCAGACAGCGAAAGCTACTTCACCGAAAGATGCGACAAAAACTACAAAAACAACAACACAAAAACCAGCAGCAAAAGGAAACAAAACAACGACACAAAAAACAACAACAAAGACAACAAAATCAGCAGCAAACAAATCAACAAAGAAACCTAGTGTAACACCAGCGAATAAGAAAACAACGAATAACACTACAAAGACACAACCAAAAGGTGAAACAACTACGAAGAAAATTGAAAAGAAAACATTCAATGACTAATTGTACCTAAAAGAAATCAACCTTATTCTTTTTGAGGTTGATTTTCTTTTTTACTTTTGGTTAAATCTAGTTAAGGAATTGTGAGAAAATTAATAATAATCGAAACAATTCGATTTATTTCGCTTTTCCTCTTGATTAATGATAAAGTTCTTGCTAGAATAACTGTTAAATTCAATATTTTTATCGCTTTAAAGCGTGATAAATTGGATGCAAAAATTACATAGAGGTGACCAAATAATGAATAAGTTAGAACAGTACAGAAATGAAATTCAAGACATTAATGAAAAGATTTTAGACTTACTAGTAGAGCGTGGTAAGTTAGCACAGAAAATAGGGGATGAAAAGCGTAAACAAGGTACTAAGGTTTATGATCCTGAACGTGAAAAAGTAATGTTGAATGCTTTAATCGAAAAAAATAATGGTCCATTTAACGATAATGTAATTAAACAATTATTCAAAGAAATATTTAAAGCATCCACTGACTTACAAAAATCTGATCGTGAAAAACATTTAATTGTTTCAAGAAAATTAAAAGCAGAAGATACAATTGTACGCTTTGACAATGGTGGAGTTATTGGTGATGGCAACAAGTCATTCATTTTCGGTCCATGTTCAGTAGAATCACAAGAACAAGTCGATGCAGTTGCTCAAGACTTACAAAGTAAAGGATTAAAATTCATCCGTGGCGGTGCTTTCAAACCACGTACTTCTCCTTATGACTTCCAAGGTCTAGGATTAGAAGGATTGAAAATTCTTAAAAACGTTAAAGATAAATATAATTTAAATGTTGTAAGTGAAATCGTAACACCAGCTGATTTAGAATTGGCAGATGATTACCTAGATGTGTTCCAAATTGGTGCACGTAACATGCAAAACTTCGAATTATTAAAAGAAGCAGGACGTACAAACAAACCAATTTTATTAAAACGTGGTTTATCTGCGACAATTGAAGAGTTCATTTTCGCAGCAGAATATATCGCATCACAAGGTAACCAAAATATTATCTTATGTGAACGCGGTATCAGAACATACGAAAAAGCAACACGTAATACTTTAGATATCTCAGCAGTACCGATTCTTAAACAAGGTACACACTTACCAGTAATGGTAGACGTAACACATAGTACAGGAAGAAAAGATATTATGCTTCCAACAGCTAAAGCAGCTTTAGCAGTAGGTGCAGATGGTGTTATGGCAGAAGTACATCCTGATCCAGCTGTTGCATTAAGTGATAGCGGACAACAAATGGATATTGAACAATTCAACAAATTCTATGATGAGCTAAAACCACTTGCTGATATGTACGATAGCAAGCAATTACGCTAATATATATTTAATTGAAAGCCTTTTAAATTAAAGTATTCAAACCTTTGATTTAAAGGGCTTTTTTGTGTTTTGCAAAACATCATATGTGTGACAAAACAGTGACAGCAGAAAGTTTTGTTTTGAGTTTGTGACAAATTATGGTACACTTTGAAAATGTTGTGAAAACTTACTATAATAGTGTTTGAAACGCTTTCAGAAAGGGTGATATTATGACCGTTACTATTTATGATGTTGCAAGAGAAGCGCGTGTTTCCATGGCAACTGTTTCTCGTGTGGTAAATGGCAACCAAAATGTCAAACCAGAAACTAGAGATAAAGTAAATGCAGTCATCAAAAAGCTTAACTACAGACCTAATGCTGTTGCACGAGGGTTAGCAAGTAAAAAAACAACAACAGTCGGGGTAATTATTCCAGATATCTCGAATGTATACTATTCTCAACTCGCAAGAGGGTTAGAAGATATTGCAACGATGTATAAATATCATTCAATTATTTCTAACTCTGACAATGATTTAGAAAAAGCTAAAGAAATTTTTAACAATCTACTCAGCAAACAAGTAGATGGTATTATTTTCTTAGGCGGAACACTCGATGCAGAATTGGAAAGTTTAATTGAAAACTCTTCTGTACCTGTTGTAGTTTCAGGAACAAGTGATGATGATAATACAGTAGCTTCTGTAAATATCGACTATAAACAAGCCGCTGAAGAAGTGACTAATCATTTAATCAATTCTGGCGCAAAACGCTTTGCCTTTGTTGGTGGCAATAACTCTGAAAAAGCAGAAAACGATGTGTTATCTAATTTAAGAGATACACTAGCATCACATGGTTTATCTTTAGAAGATAATCTGACTTTCAGAGGTAAAGAAACATATCGCGATGGTATTAAAGCTTTTGAAGATATTAAAGCGTATCAACCAGATGCAATTTTATCTATCAGTGATGAACAAGCTATTGGTATTGTCCATGCTGCTGAAGATGCGAATATCAACATTCCATCTGATTTACAAATTGTAAGCTTTAATAATACACGTTTAGTTGAAATGGTACGTCCGCAACTATCAAGTGTCATTCAACCGCTTTATGACATCGGTGCAGTAGGTATGCGTTTACTTACTAAATATATGAATAATGAAACGATTGAAGATTCAACGGTCATTTTACCATATCGTATAGAGTATCGCGGTACAACAAAATAAGATGTATAAATTTAAAAGTCTGAAAGAAAGTCACATTACTTTCCTCCAGACTTTTTTATTTTCCTTCATTTAATCAGAACCAACTCGCAACCTGGTTCGCATGTTTTAAGTTATTAGCAGTAATTTCTGCAGTACGTGGAATTTCCATATAATCTAGACGTTTATCCTCCCAAGTCGTTGGCAAATCAGTCGGCGCATAAGTTCGCCATTTTTCTACCCATTCTTTCGGTAAATCTCCATGTTGAATCGGCACATCCATCAAACTCAAGAAGACATGACTCCAAGCTCTTGGAACAACGCGCCAAATGTTATATCCACCGCCACCGAACATCATGACTTTCCCATCTGTATATTCATCTGCCAACGCTTTAATATAATAGGGAATAGCATAGAGTGAATCTAAAGTACAATTCATATGAGTAAGTGGATCGAGATAGTGAATATCAACACCATGTACACTTAAAATAATATCAGGTTTGAATGATTTAACAACAGGTGTGACAGTGCGTTTAAAACAATCAATATATGAATCATCTTCTGTATAAGGTTCAAGCGGAACATTGACAGAATAACTGAAACCTTGTTCTTTGCCGCGTTCTGTATAATGACCTGAACCTGGAAATAAAAATTTACCCGTTTCATGAATGGAATAATTCAGAATTTCATTTTGTGTATAGAAGCTCCATTGCACACCGTCCCCATGATGTGCATCTGTATCTATAATCATCACTTTCATGTTATAGCGTTCAGATAAGTATTTAGCGGTAATGGCGATATCATTGTAAATACAGAAGCCATTTGCGCGGCCTGGCAATGCATGATGTAATCCTCCGCCTAAATGACATCCGTTTTTAACTTCTCCTTGAACAATCATATCAGCAAGTTTTAAAGCACCGCCTACAATACGTGCACTATGTTGATGCATATGTTTAAACTGTGATGTATCTTCGTTCGCAAAACCATATTTTTTGGATTCTACCTCACTTAAAATTCCACGAGAAGCGTGTTTAATAGCATTTACGTAGTCATAAGAATGTATAAGTGTTAATTCTTCATCTGTGGCGATTCTCGGTGTAATAATTTGACTTGAACTCAGTAATCCTGCATCGATTAACAGTTCAGTCGTCAATTTTAAGCGCATTTGATTAAAAGGATGTTCATTACTGAACCGATAGCGCATTAATTGATTTGAATAAACATACCCCGTTTGTTTTTTGTTTTGACTCATAAAATCTCCCCTTTAGTAGAAGAAGCGGTTCATAAAACGTATATCATCAAACGCCTCCATCTGGTCTAATGTGATACGTGCACCGATTCTTGCCATTAAACAGTTTGCTGGATGTCCTGTAATTTCAGGATCATCAGTTGCGAAAATCTCTAAACCCCCATGAGACATCAACTTCTGCATTAATTTTTTATATTCGTAGACATCTAATTTAGAGTTTTTCAAATCCCAGTGCCAATAGTACTCAGTTGTTAACACAATATAATCTTCAAATTCATCTTCACTTAAGCTCGTTTTAATGAGTTCATTACCTAATCCTGTACCGCGATGCGGTAAAGCTATTTCAACGGCACCAAGCTCAATTAAATAGGGCAGGTTGCCTGTAGACCAACGTTCTAATGGATCAGGATAATGATAAGTGACATATCCGACAATGGTGTTTTCATGTCGTAAGACGTAAATACGACCTTCTGGCAATTCACTAATTTCTTGAATCGCTTCAAATTGTTCGATAGGTCTTCTAAATGCATCCAAACCATCATCGTAATCCATTTGTTCAAGTTGTTTACGTGGTACAGGACCTTCAATAACATAAGTTGTATCGTGACGTGTGTATGTTTGTTTTACATACGTTTTGACATGTTCCATCTTGCCACATCCTTTTTCATATTCTCCTAAGATGAGAGTGCTCAAATTTACTTTTTCACTAAAATGATATGTTTCTACGTATTAATTTAATTATAATGGTTTTAACATCAATTTACACACAAATCAGAATTATCGCAATTATTTTTGAAAATTTACTATGATTTTTGTATAATGGTTTTTGAAAGCGATTTCAAACAAAGGGGGCAATTCAAATGAAAGTTGATATTTATAAAGGGGGAGAAGGTAATTATAACCTTCAAAACTATGACGAAACGTATCAGAACTTTGATTGGAAAGACGTAGAAAAAGCTTTTTCATGGTATGAAACAGGAAAGATCAATATGGCATATGAATGTATTGATCGTCACGTAGATAATGGCCTTGGGGATAAAGTGGCCTTAAACTACAAAGATGCCAAACGTAAAGAAAGTTATACTTATAAAGAAATGCAGCAATTATCGAATAAAGCCGCAAACGTACTAAAAGATAAAGCACAAGTAGAAAAAGGGGATCGTGTCTTTATCTTTATGCCAAGAACACCAGAGTTATACTTTGCGTTCTTCGGTATTTTAAAAATTGGTGCAATTGTCGGACCATTATTTGAAGCGTTTATGGAAAAAGCAGTTGCTGACCGTTTAGATAATAGTGATGCGAAAGTAATTGTAACAACGAAAGATTTAGTAGACCGTATTCCAAAAGACGACTTACCAAACTTAGAGAAAATTGTCATCGTCGATAATGATGGGGTAGACGATGAATACGTAGATTTTCAACAAGAAATGGAAGATGCTAGCGATTCATTTGATATCGAATGGTTAGATCGTGAAGACGGTTTGATTTTACATTATACTTCTGGCTCTACAGGACAACCTAAAGGTGTGTTACATGTTCAAGATGCCATGATTGTACACTATATTTCAGCTAAATATGTTCTTGATTTACAAGAAGACGATATTTATTGGTGTACAGCAGACCCAGGTTGGGTAACTGGTACTTCATACGGTATTTTCGCACCTTGGCTAAACGGTGTGACAAACTGTATCGCTGGGGGACGTTTCTCTCCTGAAGCATGGTATGGCATGATTGAAGAATTTAAAGTCACAATTTGGTATACAGCACCGACAGCATTACGTATGTTAATGAGTGCAGGAGACGACGTTGTGAAGAAATACGATTTATCATCATTAAGAGAAGTGTATTCTGTAGGTGAACCATTAAACCCAGAAGTAATTAAATGGGCAAAAGAAGTATTAGAACACACTGTTTTAGATACTTGGTGGATGACAGAAACAGGCGGTCATATGATTGTCAACTATCCATCTATGGATGTAAAACTAGGTTCTATGGGTAAACCATTACCTGGTATTGAAGCGGCTATTGTGGATGACCAAGGTAATGAGTTACCACCGAATCGAATGGGTAACTTAGCCATTAAAAAGGGCTGGCCATCCATGATGCGTAAAATTTGGAAAAATCAAGAAAAGTATGATTCATACTTTATTGGTGATTGGTATGTATCAGGAGATTCAGCATATCAAGATGAAGATGGATACTTCTGGTTCCAAGGTCGTGTTGATGATGTGATTATGACTGCTGGTGAACGTGTCGGACCATTCGAAGTGGAATCTAAATTAGTGGAACATCCTGCAGTCGCAGAAGCAGGTGTTATTGGTAAACCAGACCCAGTACGTGGTGAAATTATTAAAGCATTCGTTGCTTTAAATCATGGCTATGAACCAGATGATGAATTGAAAGAAGATATCAGAACATTCGTCAAACACGGTTTATCTGCGCACGCTGCACCAAGAGAAATTGAATTCAAAGATAAATTACCGAAAACACGTTCAGGTAAAATTATGAGACGTGTATTAAAAGCTTGGGAACTTGATCTTCCTGAAGGTGATTTAAGTACAATGGAAGACTAATTGTATATAAAAAACTAACAATAAAAGGCTCTCTGTCAAATAGGACTGGTGAGCAA
>NZ_KV808466.1:0-5007 GCF_001812305.1 Staphylococcus sp. HMSC056G08 | reverse complement strand
TTTTGCTCACCAGTCCTATTTGACAGAGAGCCAAATAAAAAAGCTCTCCAATCTTGGAGAGCTGAACTAGTGAGGATATTTCTATAAGCCATGTTCTGTACCTTAGTACTGATAACGTGCACTAGTAGTCACTCGTACGCCGGTGGTAACCATCTGTCTGGAATAAGTATTTACGCACACTTATTCCCTCATTTATACGTTGAATTCCGCTAAATAAGTGCTCCTACCAAATTTGGATTGCTCACTCGAGGGGTTTACCGCGTTCCACCCTTTACATTTCTGTAAAGACTCCGTCACTGTGGCACTTTCAAGCTACTTTAATCATATCCAAAAGACTTAGATTATTTCACTGCCGTCTATTAGCCTTGACTTATTGTTTCATCAAGCACGAACACTACAATCATCTCAGATTGTGTGAGCATGGACTTTCCTCTATATTGCTATAGCGATTACCCGAAATATCACTTCTTAAAATTATAGCATGGTTCTTTGTCTATGGTAAAGCTAATCCGAAAAAGCACAACTTTTCAGACTTCGAGCCATAAACTAAGAATAACTATTTTCCAAATACTGCTTTTTCTAAATTAGAGATACGTTTAAGAATATCTACATTACTAGAATTTGTGTTTGAAGAAAAACTTTTGTTTTCTTGTGGTCTAGAAGTAGCTACACGTAAACGTAACTCTTCAAGTTCTTTTTTCAACTTATGATTTTCTTCATTTAATTTAATTACTTCATTATTCATGTCTGCCATTTTTTGATAGTCTGCGATGATGTCATCTAAAAATGCATCTACTTCTTCCCTTCTATATCCACGTGCAAGGGTTTTTTCGAAGTCTTTCTCATAAATATCTTTTGCTGATAATTTTAAAGATACATCTGCCATTTTTTCTCCACCTCATTCGAAACTTTCTTCAGACCACTGTATATCACTGATGAATGTATTGATTTCATCAAACGTTACAACATCATAAGTATAGTTTGTTTGTTCTGCAAAATCAACTAACATCCGCTTAAAGAACTTTGGACTCGCTTCTTGTTCTTCATCATAAATTAGAACAGTCATATCAGTATGGTCTAGGATAAATTGATCTGTTTGTTTGAATTGAAAGGGTCCTTCGTAGGGTGCGTGATGCACTGAATCATGAAAATCAGCTTTTTCAATAATTTGTTGATACTTCAACTGATTTTGTTCATTCCAACGTTCTGTATGATTTTGAAAAGGTGTAATCACACCGAGCTTTAATTCAGGATACTCTTGTTGCAAGTCAAGCACCACTTCAGCTGTCCACATTTCAATTCCTAATTGTCCTTGTATCAATACCCATTCTAAACCTTCCTCAACCAGATTTTGCAATTTATTTTTTAAAAATAATTTAAGGTATTTTACTTCAGGTGCATCATCTTTAAATATATTTAATTCATAGGATTTATAGCCGGTAACATATGCTGTTTTAACCATAATGCGTTTCACTTTCCTTTAAATAGTTTAAATCATAGTTCACACTTTTCAGTTTATCCATAAAGAGTTTCCGGCTTGCTGAAGCATAATGACATTCGACAGAAAGGCGTTCTAAATTTTCTTTGAGTATTTGATACTTCAACTGATTCATGTATGAAAGCGCAATGATATTTTCTGCATAACCATCCAATTGGTTCAACAAATCATCGATGTGATAAGCAAAAGGCATCACATCGTTTTTGAAATCATATGCCTTACCTGATCTAGCTTCTTCATATCTTTGTTTCATAATATAGGTTTGTTCTATTAATGTTGAGATAATGGTATACAATCACATTTCGCCTCCCTCACAATTAAATTATCATATATTGATAAGTACGTCATTTCAGAAAACCTTTAAATCCCTATGATAAAAGGGTTCAATATTGTTAAATAGCCTGATTAACGTTAAAATAAGTGACATATACACAAACCAATGTTTGCTTAAATACTAAAGGAAGGTTTTTAAGTAAGCTTTGTATTGAAATAAGTTTCGAGAGTTTGCATCTCACTGTAAGTTGTGTATAATTATTACGGTTTAAAAACCTGTTGGTGTGGTGAAACAAATGAATTATCCAAATGGTAAACCATTTAATAGAAATAAGACTAAAGTTGGACGCACAAACCCATTCAATTCAAGTAAAATCAAGTATGGCGGACGTGGGATGACTTTAGAAAAGGAAATCGAATTATCAAACGATTACTACCTTTCTACAGGTAAAGCAGTAATACACAAGAAACCGACACCCGTTCAAATCGTAAATGTTTCTTATCCTAAACGCAGTAAAGCTGTGATTAAAGAAGCATATTTCCGTACCCCATCTACAACTGACTATAACGGTATTTATAATGGCCGTTATATTGATTTTGAAGCAAAAGAAACACAGAGCAAGACGTCTTTTCCATTACAAAATATTCATGAACACCAAGTTGTGCATATGAAATCATGCTATGAACAAAACGGAATTGTATTTTTACTAATTCGTTTTAAAGCATTAGATGAAGTTTATATGCTACCTTATCGTTCCTTTGAAAACTTTTGGCAAAGACATCAAAATAACATCAGAAAATCAATTACAGTTGAAGAAATAAGAAAAAATGGTTACCATATTCCTTATCAGTATCAACCACGATTGAATTACCTCAAAGCCGTTGATAAGTTGATATTAGATGAAAGTGAGGACCGCGTATGACGGAAAGAAAGAAGACTTCTCATTCTAAGAATGGAAAGTCTGGTAAAAAACAGAATAGGAATATTAAGAGGACAATTATTAAGATTATTGGCTTCATTTTAATTGCGTTTATTGTCTTAGCCTTAGTTGGTGTTCTTTTATTCGCTTACTACGCATGGAAAGCGCCAGCGTTTTCTGATGCAAAATTAAAAGATCCTATACCAGCAAAGATTTATGATAAAGACGGTAAATTAATCAAGACACTTGATAACGGTCAAAGACGTGCGCACGTGGACTTAAAAGATGTTCCGCAAAATATGAAAGATGCCGTTCTAGCTACTGAAGATAATCGTTTCTATAAGCATGGTGCTTTAGACTATAAACGTTTATTCGGTGCGGTCGGTAAAAACATTACTGGCGGATTCGGTTCACAAGGTGCATCAACATTAACACAACAAGTTGTTAAACGTTCATTCTTAACCGATCAAAAGTCGATTGGCCGTAAAGCACAAGAAGCATACTTATCGTATCGTTTAGAACAAGAGTACAGTAAAGATGAGATTTTCCAAATCTACTTAAACAAAATTTACTACTCTGACGGTGTTTATGGGATTAAAGCAGCAGCTAAATATTACTTCGACAAGGATTTGAAAGATTTAAATTTAGCTGAGGAAGCGTACTTAGCAGGTTTACCTCAAGTACCTAACTTATACAATGTATATGATAATCCTAAAGAAGCGGAATCTCGTAAAGATACTGTATTATACTTAATGCATTATCATAAACGTATTTCTGAACAAGATATGAAAAAAGCGCAAGATACACCAATTGAGAAAAACTTAGTTAAACGTAGTGCTGATGATCGTGCAATTAAGCCAGATAATAAAGATCCTGAGTATAACTCATATGTGAACTTTGTGAAGTCTGAATTAATGGCACATCCTGAGTTCCAAGACAAAAATCTTGGCGACTTAATGAATAGTGGTATTAAGATTTATACTAATATGGACTCTAGCGTTCAAAAAGCATTGCAGAACCGTATTGATAACGGCAATTACTATAAGAACGAAGATCAACAAGTTGGTTCAACAATTGTTGACAGTAAGAGCGGTGGATTAGTCGCAATTTCTGGTGGCAGACACTTCAAAGATGTTGTCGACCGTAACCAAGCAACTGACCCTCACCCTACTGGTTCTTCATTAAAACCATTCTTATCTTACGGACCAGCAATTGAGAATATGCAATGGGCAACAAACCATGAACTTCAAGACGAATCAGAATACATGGTAGATGGTACTACATTCAGAAACTATGATACGAAGAGTCATGGTAATGTCACACTTTATGATGCATTACGTCAAAGTTTCAACATTCCAGCATTGAAAGCTTGGCAACAAACGAAACAAGATGCTGGTCAAGACGCACCTAAGAAATTTGCAGACAAAGTTGGCTTGAAATATGAAGGTGAAATTGGTCCTTCAGAAGTACTTGGTGGTTCATCATCTGAATTCTCACCTACTGATTTAGCTTCTGCTTTCGCAGCGTTAGCTAATGGCGGTGAATACAACCAAGCACACGGTATTACTAAAGTTGTTGATCAAGAAGGTAATACTACAGAGTTTGATCACAAACACCACAGAGCTATGCATGATTACACAGCATACATGCTTTCAGAAGTACTAAAAGGTACATTTGAAGCTTGGGGTTCTGCTTATGGTCATGGCGTATCTGGTGTTAACTTAGCAGCCAAAACTGGTACAGGTACTTATGGTTCAGAAACTTACCAACAATACAACTTACCTGATAACGCAGCGAAAGATGTATGGATTAACGGTTTCACTCCTAAATACTCAATGTCAGTTTGGATGGGCTTCAATAAAGTTAAAGAATATGGTCAAAACTCATTCGTTGGTCATAACGAACAAGAGTATCCACAATACTTGCTTGAAGATGTGATGTCAGATATCAGTCCTAGAGACGGACAAGACTTCCAACGTCCAGCTTCAGTTAATGGTTCAAGCAAATCTGACTTATACGTTGCTAGCAACCCTGACCACAATACTACAAACCGTAAAGTAAACGGTAATGGTACTACTCAAGGCGGCAGCAGTAATAGCAACAACAGTCAACAACAAGGTTCAAACAATAGAAACCAAAACTTTGGTAACAATAACCAACAAGGACAAAGCAATAATCAACAACAAGGCAACAACAACCAGCAAGGCGATAATCAAAATGGCAATGCATTATCAAGATTCTTTAATTTACATGCCATTTTCAATAATAAAGCTTCATAAATAATAGGCTCTCTGTCAAATAGGACTGGTGAGCAAA